>JADGNM010000402.1 GCA_017883485.1 Methanosarcina sp. | reverse complement strand
TACATTTCCACAATCAGAAAGAATAGTTTGCCTGTTTTAGAGGGGATTCGAGCAGCGCTTCAAGGAACGCCGCTAACTATACCCTGAATAGTTACTAAAATTTTTAAGTTGTGCGATTTGAGACAATTGAAAAATAAACATACAAACAAATTTTAACACCGTCTATGCTATATACTTCGATTTTTATAAATAACTGACGAGTAATATGTACAACTCTGAGTACAATTTAGCCTTATTTTTTAAATAGAATATATCAATAAAAAACAAAAAAGACAGGATATTTTAATCCTTTTTGAATATGGATTCTACATATCATATATTTAAAACAAAGCTAAAATGCAGATGAATATATGAAAGCAGACATTAGAAAATCTGGTATCGATATTATTGGCGATATATCTTGGGGAACGCACATATGCCAATTTTATCAAACAAAAGAAGATTTAACGGACATTCTGGTGCCCTATTTTAAAGAAGGATTGGAAAACAACGAGTTTTGCCTTTGGGTCACATCACAACCCTTAGAAGTAGAAGATGCAATAGAAGCCTTGAAAAGAGTGGTACCTTATCTTAATGCTAATCTGGAGAAAGGACAGATCGAGATTATCTCTTACACCGACTGGTTTCTTACAGAAGGAGCTTTCGATCCTGAGAGGGTCTTAAATGGTTGGGTTGAAAAACTGACTTATGCTTCATATCATACAATGGTTACGATGGTTTGAGGCTTAGCGGGAACACTTCATGGTTGGAAAAAGAAAACTGGGATAGTTTCATCAAATATAAGAAACAGGCAGACATTGTCATCGGGAACCACCAGATGATAGCTCTTTGTAACTATTCTCTCGATAGGCACTCCATTGCTGAGATAATTAATCTGAGCGTAAACCATCAATTCACATTGGTCAAAAGTGAAGGAAAATGGGAGCATATAGAAAGCTCCAAACGCAAAAAAGCAGAAGAAACAGCTGTCAGAGTCACAAAAGATTGGGAACATACCTTTGATGCTGTGCCAGACCTGATAGCCATAATAGATACTAACTATAAAGTTGTACGTGCTAACAGAGCCATGGGAGCCAAATTGGGGATGACACCTGAAGAGTGCATTGGGTTGACTTGCTTTAGTGTTGTCCATGGGACGACAAAGCCTCCTTCTTTTTGCCCACACAGGCAGTTGCTTAAGGATGAATTTGAGCACACTGCAGAAGTTTGTGAGGATTGTCTTGGTGGTTATTTCATAGTAAGCGTCTCGCCTCTATATGATTCGGAAGGAAAACTCATTGGGAGCATTCATGTCGCTCGTGATATCAATGAACGCAGACAGATTGAAGAGGCTCTGCGCAAGAGTGAGGAAAAGTACCGTAATCTCATAGAGACTGCTAACGAAGGCATATGGATACTTGACACTGAATCCAGGACTACTTATGTTAATACAAAAATGGCAGAGATGATAGGATACAGTCGGTTAGTAATGATTGACAAATCTGTGCGGGACTTTACCGACGACGAAGGAAAGTCTATCTTTGAGCTTAACAAAAAAAAGAGGAAGCAGGTTATCAATGAAAGCCATGAATTCAAATTAATACGTAAAAATGGCTTACCTTTGTGGGCACTTGTAAATTCCAAATCCCTTTTTGATAATTGTGGAACATTTATAGGTTCCATGCATATGCTCACTGATATCACTGAGCGAAAAGAAGCAGAAGCGAAATTGAAAGAGATCCTCGACAACTTGGGAAACTTAGTTAATGAACGTACAGCAGAGCTTGAGAGCGTATACCGTTCGTTGAAAGAAAGTGAAGCAAGTCTTGCTGAAGCTCAAAGAATGACTCATATTGGAAATTGGGATTGGGATCTTGTAACTAATAAGTTGCATTGGTCTGATGAATTGTATCGTATTTTCGGACGTAATCCTCAAGAATCAGGCGCAACTTACAATGAATTTCTAAATTGTTTACATCCCGAAGATCAAGACTATGTGGAAAACGCTATTAAGAAAGGGTTAGAAGGGGAGCCAATTGATATTGATCATAGGATTATTTTAGCTAATGGGGAAGAACGCACGGTCCATGTACAAGCCGAGGTTATTTTTGATGAGAAAAATAGACCTATTCGAGCAAAAGGAGTAATTCAGGATACTACTGAACTTAAAAAGTCTGAAGAAAAAATTAGGAACTTAGCAAATATAGTGGAATCGTCAAACGACGCTATTGGAACTATATCCCTTGAAGGCACTTTTACAAGTTGGAATAAAAGCGCAGAGGAAGTTTACGGTTATACACAGGAAGAAGTTTTAGGGAGACCCATGTCCTTTGTAACTCCTGCCCATTTAGGTGATGAGACTAATAAACTGAGTGAACTGGTTAAACAAGGAAAAATGGTCCATCAATATGAGACTTTACAATTGAGAAAGGATAAGCAGGAAATAAACGTATCAATAACTCTTTCTCCGGTATTCGATATTCATGGTAAGCTGACTGCTATCTCTTTCGTTTCCAGAAATATAACCGAAAGGAAAAGAGCTGAAGAAGCCCTCGCAAATATCGAGATTGCTCGCAAAAAGGAAATTCATCACAGAATCAAGAACAACCTTCAAGTAATCTCATCCTTGCTGGACCTGCAGGCTGATAAATTCAATAATAGAGAGTGCATCAAGTATTCGGAAGTTCTGGAAGCCTTCAGGGAAAGTCAAGATCGTGTCATTTCAATGGCTTTGATACATGAAGAATTGTATAAAGGCGGAGGACTAGAGAAGCTGAACTTTTCACCATACATTGAAGAACTAGCTGAGAACCTTTTCCATACATACAACTTTGGAAATACTGATATCAATTTAAAGCTGAACCTTGAAAAAAATGTTTTCTTCGATATGGATGTTGCTGTCCCGTTGGGAATGATAATTAACGAGCTCGTTTCCAATTCCTTCAAACATGCATTTCCCGGTAGAAGTGAAGGAGAAATCCAAATAAAACTACATAGAGAAGAAAACGGAGAATATATAAAAAGCATTAACGAAAACTGTAAGAGCACAACTTTTGCTTTGACCATTTCAGACAACGGCGTCGGAAT
>JADGNM010000401.1 GCA_017883485.1 Methanosarcina sp. | reverse complement strand
TATCATAATATAAAAGTTGAACATGAAGTGAAAATATATATTGTATCAAAAAAATAAATTATGTTCTATTTTTGCATGGGGGTCGAAATGTAAATTTAACCATTATAAAAGGAGTAGTTAAAGTTACACCTGCAGATTATTGGAAGAAATATTAAATTTATTTTATATCTTAAAACTTCTTTGATTTTCGGTATAGTAGTTTACCCATTTCTTAACCTGTAAACTATTTATCATGACCGGGGTAAAAAGCGCCGGAAGAAGTGTCTGTTTTTAAGCAGACCCTATTCCTTAATTAAACCTGATAGCATTCTGTTCCAGATACTTCGCAAGCTCCATGGCTATAAGGGTTGTCGAAGCCAGTGGAATAATTATTCCCCAGTCGGAGAGTGAGAGAGGCACAGTACGAAAAGCCGTCTGCATAATCGGAATATAAATTGCAGCAAGCTGCAAAAGCACCGTGCTCAGGACGGCATAAATGAGGGATCTGTTGGTAAAGACTCCCAGGGAAAAAACCGAACATCTTTCCGACCGCCAGTTAAAGGCATTGAACATCAAGGAAATCACTACAAGGGTAAAGATAAAAGTCTGAATCTTCGGAAGAGACATTCCCTCATTAAGAGCCCAGTGAAGGAATCCAATAGACTGGAGGGCAATTAAAAGTCCTAATCCAAGGCTTGATATTATCATTCTTTTAGACACAAGCCCTTCTTTTGATTTTCTGGGCCTTTGCTTCATAAGCCCCATGTCCGGAGCCTCCACAGAAAGCGCCATTGGAGGCAGGCCGTCCGTGATAAGGTTTATCCAGAGGATCTGGACGGCAATAACGGGCAGGACCTCCCAGGTAAGTACCCCGACGAGCACAATGAGGACCAAGCCTATGTGGCAGGTGAGGCCGTAGGCAATGAAATTTTTAATATTTTTCAATATATTTCTGCCCTCTTCAACCGCGGAAACAATGGATGCAAAATTGTCATCTGTCAGGATCATACTGGACGCTTCTTTGCTGACGTCCGTCCCGGTAATGCCCATGGCAATGCCCATATCTGCGGCTTTCAGGGCAGGGGCATCGTTTACCCCATCTCCGGTCATTGCAACCACATATCCTTTTTTCTTAAGAGCTTCAACGACCTTCAACTTTTGTTCGGGATACACTCTTGCATAGACCGAAACTTTCTCCACAATTTCTTCAAACTTCCTGTTATCCATGGCATCCAGTTCTGCGCCTGTAAAGATGAGGTCTCCTTCACGGAGGATCCCAAGTTCCCTTGCAATTGCAGAAGCAGTTGTTCGGTGGTCTCCTGTGATCATTACAGTCCTGATTCCCGCACTTGTACAGGTGGCAATCGCAGCCTTAACCTCGTCTCTCGGAGGATCGCGCATGCCCATGAGTCCTGCAAAAACCATATCCTTTTCAGCTTCCTCAGGATTGATATTTTCTGCAAACTTGCGGTAGGCAAATCCCATCACTCGGAGACTCTGGTTTGCCATTTCATTTACAGCGTCCAGAATATTCTGCCTGATTTCCGGAGTTAATTGCTCCTCACGCTCCTTGAGAAAGATTTTCGTACAGGAAGCAAGGACAATTTCCGGAGCTCCTTTGGAATAAGCGTATAAACCTTCTTCTGAGATATTGAGGGTAGTCATCATCTTCCTCTCGGAAGAAAAAGGAACCTCTCCGACACGCCTGTGTTTTTCCCCAAGGGCCGTTTTCCAGATTCCAGCTTTAGCTGCCACGACCACGAGAGCGCCTTCCGTAGGGTCTCCCTTGATGTCCCATTTTCCTTTTTCCTGGACTAAACCTGCATCATTACAAAGAGCCCCTGCAACCAGCAGTCTATGAATGTGCGTGTCGCAGACAAGGCTGTCTCCGCAGAGAATATCTCCGACAGGCTCATACCCATTTCCTGTGACGTTAAGCACAGCCCCGTTTACATAAACTTTTTCAACGGTCATCTTGTTCTGGGTAAGTGTCCCGGTTTTATCAGTACAAATAATATTGGTAGAACCGAGGGTTTCTACTGAAGGTAGCCTCCTGATAAGAGCATGCCTCTTCACCATTCTCCGGACACCAAGAGCAAGCCCGACAGTCACAACTGCAGGAAGAGCTTCCGGAATTGCAGCGACAGCAAGGGCAACGCCCCAAAGAAACATCTCAAAGGGAAGAAAACCCTTTAAGATTCCCAACACTGCCACAACGGCTACGACCACAAGCGTTGCAGCCCCAATCCAGCGTCCGAACTGGTCAAGTTTTTCCTGAAGAGGAGTTCTCTCCCTTTCGATTTCCCCAAGAAGCCCGGCGAGTCTCCCAAAAGCAGTACTCATGCCTGTTGCTGTAATCACTGCCTTTCCTCTGCCATAAACGACTGCAGTTCCGGTATAAGCCATATTTTTCCGATCAGGTTCCGGGGTTTCTGGAGGGAAAACTTCGGTGCTTTTTCCTACTGGTGTGGACTCTCCTGTAAGGGAAGATTCGTCAATTTTCAGGGAAAGAGCCTCAAGCAGTCTGGAATCTGCAGGAATCCGGTCTCCTGTCTGCAAAAGCAAAATATCACCCGGGACAAGCACAGACGAAGGGACCTTTACATCCTTTCCGTCCCTTACCACCAGGGCTTCTGGACTGGTCAATGATTTCAAAAGTTTGATCGATTCTTCTGCCCTGTATTCCTGAACGAAACCAAGTACTCCTGCAACAAACACCGTGAACAGAATCACAAATGCGTCGACGAATTCTCTGAGGAAGGCAGAAACCAGCGCTGCAGCCATCAAAATAAGAATGAGAATACTTGTGAACTGAGAAAGAAAAAGTTTTAATTTAGATACTTTTTCTTCTTCTTTAATTTCATTTTTCCCATATTTTTTAAGCCTGTTTTCCGCTTCTTCCGAGTTCAGCCCTTTTTCGGATGTGTTCAGGGCCTTTAGAACCGCATCAGCAGTTTCATCATAATACATCCAGTTTAATCTCCGGTTAATTAGCAAACGCTTTCAAAATCAAATTGCGGGCGGCCACCCCAACCTAAAGGATGGGGTATGCAAGGGCCGCCCGCCGTTATCTTGGAATTGTTTAGTGTTCTATGACAAGACT
>JADGNM010000055.1 GCA_017883485.1 Methanosarcina sp. | reverse complement strand
CCAGAGTCAGCTCCATATTCATGGGATTATCTTCAACGATCAGGATTCTTTTCATCACAACGCCTCTTCAGCATAGCTAATTGCTTTATTCTATTAATTAACTCTTTTCTTCCGAAAGTACCTTTTTTCATAATAGAAACAAGATACTCTTTTAACTCGCCATTTAATTCATCAATGTTCTTCCCAGTAAAGTCTCCAGAAGTGCATACAATAAGGGGAATATCTTTCGTATGTGCATCAGCCCTCAGGCTTGAAATTATGTCAAGACCGCTGACTTCCTGCATCATGAGATCAAGGATCAGGATATCGGGATGCCGCTCTGAAAATAGCTTTTCCAGACCTTCCTTTCCGCCATGAGCCTTGGTCACCTCAAAGCCTTCGGGCTCAATCATGGAGTTCAATAGTTCCAGAGTGTTTTCATCGTCATCTATAATAAGAACACCTGGATTTTCTAACCTGAGCTTACTTGTGATTTTTTTGAGTGAATCCACCAATTCAGCTCTTTTTATCGGTTTTGTAAAAGAATATGTTGCGCCAAAAGCGATTCCGAGCTCATTATTATTGGTGACGGAAATAATAAGTACCGGAATGGAGGCAGTTACAGGGTCATTTTTAAGCTGCCTCAAAACGAGCCAGCCGTTAGTGTCCGGCAGTAAGATGTCAAGGGTGATTACATCAGGTTTGAGCTTCTTCGAAACTTTCAAAATATTTATCCCGCTATAGAGGGAGGCTACACTGAACCCGGCCTCTCTGAGTACAATAGAAAGAAGTTCGTTAGAGTTTTTATCGTCATCAACTACCAGAACAAGCCCCTGTTTCGAATCTACCTTTTCAGGGGGATAGATTTCAGGCAGTTCTATTTCTTCTTGCGAATCTTCGATACATTCCTTTACCGAAAGTGCCTCTATCTTGTTCATTTCGAATTCTATAATCATATCTTCGAGTCCTGCCCCATTATCTTTCCTGGATTCGGCTGGCTTTCGGAGAGGAATTGCAAGTACAAAGGTACTGCCTTTCCCAATATCGCTCTCTACCCAGATATCTCCCTTATGCAAGTTTGCAATTTTCTTTACAAGAGCAAGCCCGAGCCCTGTTCCACAATACTGTCTGGATGCAGAGGCATCAATCTGGGTAAAGGGCTGAAAGATTTTTCTCTGGTTTTCAGAAGAAATACCTATGCCGGTATCCATTACTGAAATGAGCGCTCTGCTTCCGCTTTTTTTACAAAGGACAGCGATCTTTCCACCGTCCGGAGTAAATTTGATTGCATTGCTTACCAGATTGTAAAGAACCTGGATTAGGCGACCTCTGTCAGCTTCGAGGGTCGTAACGGATTCCACGTTGAAAGTTATTTCAAGAGCTTTCTTCTGGGGAAGGGGAACAAAAACCGCTCTGACCTCTTCAAAAACGGAATTAATAGAGAATTCACTATAGTGAAGTTCCATTTTTCCGGCTTCTACTTTAGAGAGATCAAGAATATCATTTATAAGTTCCAGCAAATGCTTCCCACTTGCAGAAATATTATTTACGTATCTCAATTGTTTTTCATTGAGTTCTCCAACGATCCTTTCAAGCAGGATATCCGAAAATCCTATGATAGAATTAAGAGGAGTGCGTAATTCGTGACTCATATTGGCAAGGAATTCGCTCTTAGTACGGTTCGCTGCTTCAGCCTCCAGTTTAGCCTGAAGCAATCTTTCCTCCGAACGTTTATGCGCGGTAATATCAAGACCGGTTTGCAGGACGCCGGTAATCCTGCCGTCTTCATCCATGATGATATTTGCACGGATCATCCAGACCCTTTCATCCGGAGTGTTAACTTCCCCTAACTCCTCGGTGCCTGATTTGAGGGTTTTTCTAATAAAAGATTTGCTTGAATCTTCTTCATACATCATTAATAAGTTCTCAGATTCATGCCCAACAAGCTCTTCAAGCTTTGAACCCATATAGTCCAGAAAAGCCTTGTTTGCCCAGACTATTTTCAAATCAGGATCTACAAAAACCACAAGTTCACTGAGAGAGTTAAGAATTGCTTTTTTTTCATGTTCCTGCGCTTTGAATTTGTCGGAGGATATCTTAAGACGGTTGAGCATCCGGTTTATTCCTTCTGTCAACCGTGAGAGCTCATCGTTTCCTTCCATAAAATATCGTGCCGAGAAATCCTCATCCTTTCCAACCTTTTCCACATAGCTGTCAATGGCAACTATTCTCGAGACCACTTCCCTATCAAGAAGAAGCTTGCAGCCTGCTCCAACCATTAAGCCCGCGAATAAAAGAAAGAGCACAATATACCTGAGGGACTTCTGGCCCTCTGCATAGATGCTAATGTCATTATCTGTCCGAACTATCAAAGCTGGATTTTTATTTATATCTTCGAGGACAAAATAGTTGCCCGCCTTACTCCCTTCGATATCGGGCGTTAAACTCTCGTTTTTATTTTCTAAAAAGGCTTGCCGGACATCGGAAGGCAGGCTATTCGGATTGTAAGGCAAAACCGAGTCTGCCGTAATATTCCGGACGGACTCGATAAAATCCGCATCCAGGTTTTTTCCCAGGATGATTGTTCCGATTACCTCTTTACTTCCTGGTGCGGCAAGTGCCGGGCGGCAGGAGATAATAGCAGGACCATTCTCCATCATGAGGAGCCCTTTTAAAGAGCTTTCCGCTCCCTTACACAGGAGGCTTTTGTCAGCTATTTTCCGGTTCATTTCGGAAAGTATTGAAGCATTGGTGGTATTGTTTGAACCGAAAAGTTGAGAGAATATTACATTCCCTGAACTATTCTCAAGAAAAATAAAATCATATCCGTTTAAGGAAAAAAGATCGATGAATTGGGTTTCGCTGAGGTATTTACGATCCTGACTGAGCATAAAAGCCCTGATATCTTCCCTTGAAGAAAGGGCAGAGTTAGTCTTATCCATCTGTGTAGTCTGGAAATCAATTACGTTTTGCACATTTTTTACGTTACCGATTGCCTCTCTGTCCTCCAGGTGAGAAAAACTCGAGTAAAGAATGCCCTGGGATGCGAAAATAACGACTGAAGTGAGCAAAGCAAAGATAATATAGATTATGACAAGGACCTTTTGACTAACATTCATACTTTAGACTCGGGGGATAGGTATTGAACTGGAATTTAGTGAGAAGTTCCTAACATAATATAGACAGTTATGTTCAATTGAAATCCTATATAAAAGTTTTCTATGTAATATCTAACGAAATTTTTTATTCAGTAATAAACATTTAGAGGAAAAAGATTCACTCTTTACCAAAATAATGGTTTAATCAAATTTAAAATGAAATAATAAGTAGAAAATTAACTTTAAATGTTAGATTAAAACAAGAAAATTTAAATCCAATCGTAACGGCTATTAAATTTATTACATAGTCATGTTCAAACTTTTTCGGCCGAATTGTATTGTTCTATAAATCTCCGTAAACCTTAATTTAAAATCGCTGAAAATTAAAAAAAGTCGATCCAAGTTTGATTGAATTGCCGGGACAAGACAAAAAGATCAAAAAGATCAAAAAGAGTACCGGACAAAAAGATCAAAATTTACTGCGCTATTTATCAGAAACAGGACAAAAAAAAATTCCCAACAATTAGGTTTTATAATTTGTTTACTAAAAAAATGTCCAGATTCTGACGCAATAGTAAGGAGCTTGAGAACTGTTTTTTACCACCATTGTTCTCATCCCTGCTCATGCGAAGCCAAAATTAGAAAAGGTATGACCTATGAGCGAATTTACATTAAAAACAAGACTTTTAGCTGCCCTTGAAGGTAAGCCCGTTGACAAAGTTCCTGTCTGTTCATTGACCCAGACAGGAATTGTAGAACTCATGGAAGTAGTCGGAGCCCCCTGGCCCGAAGCCCACACTAACCCCGAATTAATGGCAAAGCTGGCAATTGCCAACCATGAACTCAGCGGACTTGAAGCCGTTAGGGTCCCCTACTGCCTTACCGTGCTGGTTGAAGCCATGGGATGTGAGATCAACATGGGTACTAAGAACAGGCAGCCCTCTGTTACCGCTCATCCCTATCCGAAAGACCTTGAAGGGGCAGCCGTTCCCGCAGATCTTCTGCAGAGAGGCAGAATTCCGGTTGTGCTTGAAGCCATAAAAATAATCAGGGAAAAAGTAGGTCCGGCTGTCCCGATCATCGGCGGTATGGAAGGTCCGATCACAGTTGCTTCCGACCTGGTAAGTGTAAAGTCATTCATGAAATGGTCACTTAAGAAAACGGACCTTTTTGAGCAGGCCCTGGACCTTGTCACAGAAGCTGCAATCATGTACGCAAATGCACTGGTCGAAGCAGGTGCGGATATTATTTCCGTTGCAGATCCCGTTGCCTCCCCTGACCTGCTGAGCCCTGATTCTTTTAAGAAATTCCTTAAGGCAAGGCTGCAAAAGTTTTCCTACAGCGTGGACTCCGTGACCGTTCTCCATATTTGCGGAAACGTAAACCCAATCCTCAGCGATATGGCAGACTGCGGCTTTGAAGGTCTCAGCGTTGAGGAAAAGATTGGCAGCCCAAAGAAGGCAAAGGAAGTCATCGGAAACAGGGCAAGGTTCGTAGGAAATATCTCGAGTCCCTTTACCCTGCTGCCTGGCCCTGTTGACAAAATAAAAGCCGAAGCCAGGCAGGCCCTTGCAGAAGGCGTCGATGTGCTTGCACCTGGCTGTGGGATTGCACCCATGACCCCGCTCGAGAATATCAAAGCAATGGTAGCGGCAAGAAACGAATATTACGCCTGAAAGGCAAAAATTCTTTTATTTTTTAAAGGTACGTTCCGGAACTCTAATCTCTACAGACTCGGAGAGGGTAAATATGAGAACAGGAATCACAATTGACCTTGGAACCAGCGGTTTTAGGGCCCAGAAAATCGACCTGGAAAGCGGCAAGATTAAGAAAACTGTCATAACTCTGCGAAACCCCCTGCCCGGAGCAAATGTAATGGATCATCTTGATTTTGCAATCCATTATGGGCTTGATAAAGCTCACAAGCTCTCGGTAACAGCGGTAAAAAATATCCTCACTGAACTTGGAGTGAAAGTTGAGGAAATGGAAAAGCTCTCAATATGTGGAAACCCCATCCAGCTTTCTATTTTTCAGGGCATCCCGATCGAAGATCTGGCATATGCCGGTGAACGTAAAAAACAAAAATATCATATTGAAGAGCAGAACAGGGACGCTCGAATTATATCTCTGGTCGAGATAGAGGGTTTTGAAGAAGCCGTAAACTGCAAACTGCTTGTGCCGCCTTCAATAAAGCACGAAGTCGGAGCCGATGCGCTTGCCCTGATTGTAAAGGCGGGCATTATCGAAAGCAACGAGATCTCGATTGCAACTGACTACGGGACAAATGCTGAAATGGCTCTCAAAGCAAACGGAATTATTTTCACCGGGTCAGCTGCTGCCGGGCCAGCTCTGGAAGGTCAGGAAATCGAATATGGGTCCATTGCTTCTCCGCACACTATCTGCGATGTGGAATTTGAAGGGGAAAACCTGCGCTGTTACGTTCTCGACAGGGAAATGAAAACAGTCATGGGAGACCTGGTAAACCCGAAGACAGGTGAGGTATTAGAAAAAGGAGAAATAACTGCAAAAGGCATAACAGGAACAGGAGTTATTGCTCTTATTGAAGCCGGGATCAGGAACAAACTGATAGTTCTCCCAAAAATCCAGACTCCTGACCGCATTATCCACCTACAGAACGGGATCAAATTCACGGATAAAGACCTTATCGCAGCCGGAAGAGCCGTAGGAGCACTCCGTGCAGGGCATATTACCCTCTGTGCAGCAGCAGGCATTGATATGGAAGACCTCCAGGTTGCATACATGTCAGGAGCTGCCGGAACTTACATGGATGCTGCAAAAGCCCACCATATAGGGATGATCCCTTATAATACACGTCACGTTTCTCAGATAGGGAACACTTCCCTGACCGTTGCCCGGGAAATCCTGCTTTCGGAAGAAAGGCTCTGGGAACTGCAGGCAATTGCAAAGGAAATACTGGGTACCCACGTGATGTTTGCAACCTCCGATGCCTTTAAAGAAGCCTATTTGCTGGAACTTGCTTACTGGAACGAAGGCATGAGTTTCAAAATGCTCCAGAAGTTCCTGAAAAAGAAAAAACTCCCCATGATCGATGAGCCCTCCCCCATCCTGAAAATTGAACGCCAGGTTGAAAGGGACATTCCTGAAATAGGGGAAGAAGGACTTGAAGTGCTTGAGAAAATTGGGACCTACCTGACAGCATCTGTTGAGGGAAAGACAAGCTGCCGCAAGTGCGTAATGATTTGCCCCAACGGAGCTCTCAGGATGGATAAAAACGGGATTATAAAAATAAGGACCGACCTATGTGACGGAGCAAATTGCCAGCGCTGTCAGCATGTCTGTCCTGATGAGAGATTTAATTGGGCAGAACTGACAGTGGCAGGATACTGAGAGAATAAATAAAAAAGGAAGAAAAGCTTATTGGAAGATAAGAATAACTTATTGGAACTGAAAGAAGATTAAAGAAAAAAACAATAAGTGAAAAACAAGCGAATAACAGGTGAATCAAACCGGAAGGAGGACAGGAACGTGCAGGTTATTGTTGTGGGGGGATTTTTGGGAAGCGGAAAGACTACCACTATCATCAATATGGGGAAATACCTGGCAGGGAAAGGGAAAAAAGTAGCCATTATCGTGAACGAGATCGGGGAAGTTGGCATCGACGGAGACGTGATCAAACGTTTTGGATTCGATACCAGGGAGATTACAAGCGGATGCACTTGCTGCTCCCTGAAAGTAGGGTTAAGGACAACAGTCACCCTCCTTGCAAAAGAGTACAAACCCGATATCCTGATGATCGAACCCACAGGAATTGCCTTCCCGCACGTTATCAGGGACGAAATCGAACTGATGAACCTTGGCGAGAAGGTAAAAATCGCCCCTCTGGTAACCCTGATCGACGGCAGCCGTTTTAAACACCTGATGAAAGAAGTAAAGGATTTCGCCATGAGGCAGATTATAGATGCGGAAATCCTGGTGATAAACAAGGTGGACCTGATAGAACCTATCCAGCTCCCAATCCTCGAAGAGTCTGTCAACCAACTTAATCCAAAAGCTAGAATAGTTCTGCTTTCAAGAAAGGATACTGACGAAAGATTCGAAAAATTCATGCAGATGGTGCTCCCTGATATAGCAGAAGTGCCCGAAGAAACTCCAAAAGCCACAGTAGAGGAAAAATTAGGGGAAAAATCAGAGAGAAAAACAGGGGAAAAACCTGAACATGTTTCCCCTCAGGAAACGGAAAGTTCGATCGAAGCCTCAGGAGTAGGCAGTTATTCTGCAGAATTTGCAGTTGAAAACGGAAATATGAGCACTGAAGCTGCAAGAGAAATCACAACCGAATTGATGAACACAATAAAAGAAAAGGTGCTTAAACTAAACCCGGAATTTGTAGGGCACATCAAACTCTTCCTGGACAATGGATCAGAAACCGTAAAACAGAGCGTTACCGCATACTATGAGGAGCCTCAGGAGCAGATCATTGAATCCGAAGAAGGGGCATTTCCTAAATTCAAAATCCTCTCAGCTGTCTCAAACGTCAATAAAACAGCCCTTAAAGACGCCGTAGACAGTTCAGTTCAGGAAATTTTTGAAAAGAGAGGAATACGAATACATAAACCCGAACATTTCCATGAGCAGGAACAGCAAGAGAACCGAATACAGAGAACGGTTATACTTTCGAGCAAGAAATAGAATTGAGAAAGGAAAAGATTGAGAAAAAATTGAGAAAAGATTGAGAAAAGATTGAGAAAAGATATTGAAGAGAAGGTAGAAACAAGGATGTCAACGCTTATCTACCTTAAAGCGCTTTACCTTCAGTGTTTTTTTCCGGAAACTTCCGAAAATCTAATTTTGCCAAGAAATCTGACCCGATAATTCTAATTATTGTTACTCGCAGCTTCACATTGTTTCTCTATCGAATTTATTTGCCCTGTTTGACCATTTCCTGGACTTGTTTGATGTTTTCGATAGCTTTTTTCTTAAGCTCAATCATCTTTTGCATTTCGTCTACTTTCATTTGCATCCATTGTAATTTCATTTCCAGCTTCATTGCTATAAGTTTTCTTTTCTGCTCTTCGGTCAGCATTCCCCAAATCTCAAGCATCGGGCCCTCGCCGCCTTCATGCATTCCACCTTCATGCATTCCGCCATGCATTCCTTTTTGTTCCATGTAAAAATACCCCCTTTCATGTATGTTCAAACTGACAATCTTGATAATATCGTGATACAACCCAAATTATTGGAGAATTTTAGCCTTCCAGATCGCCAAACTGCAATTATTTCAGTTGGCGGTCGATGTTAAAACCAAACTCTTAAAACGAAAAGTCTCTGATTTCAAATTGTATCAAAAAAAGATTACTATTCCTGACATATAATTACTTAAGAAATATAAATTAGAAACATAAATTAGAAACCGATAAATAATTAAAACTATGTACTATCAAGTCTAGTTTTCCAAATATCTACCAAACTGAATTTCGTAAATCTAACAATAATTTCGCATTTTTCTATAATGGTCCAAAAAGGAAAAAGAAACATTGAAATAAGTCCGCTTGAGCAAAGCGAAAAGGACCTCGTGCTCCCGAAGCGAAACTCGGGATTCTATATCTTCCTTCGTCATGCCCTATTTGGATCACGTTTGCTCTGAACATATGCAATAACGCCTGGAAGCAGTGAAACAAAAATTATCCCAAGTATTACAAAGCTGAAGTTATTTTTTACAACCGGCAAATTCCCGAAAAAGTATCCCCCAAAGAGGAATGCAGATACCCATGCAACTCCACCGACGACGTTAAAACTAATGAATTTTGAATAGGGCATTATTCCCACACCTGCCACAAAAGGTGCGAAAGTCCGGATGATGGGAACAAAACGGGCTATTACTATCGTTTTTGTCCCATATTTTTCAAAAAAAACATGTGTGCGGTCAAGATGTTCTTTTTTAACAAACTTTATATTCTCACGGTTTTCGATCTTATCTCTTAATAAATGACCAATCTGGTAATTGACAGTATCTCCTGAGACAGCTGCGATACACAGCACAATGAATAGAATTAATAAATTGAGCGAGCCGCTTGCAGCCAGCGCTCCGGTTGCGAAGATAAGAGAATCCCCGGGTAAGAAGGGAGTTACCACAAGGCCTGTTTCACAGAAAACAATTGCGAATAATAATAAATATGTCAGCATGCCGTATTCGCTTGTTATTGCATTTAAGTGAGTATCAAGATGCAAAAATAAATCTACAAAAATTTTTAGATAGTCCATATGAATACTTCTATCAAATCTCTATTACTTATAGTATTGGATCAAAGAACTTATCTCAGCCTGACGTTTTTCTCTGTCCACTGTTATACAATTAATAGTACATATTGAACCTTAGTAGCAACATCTGAACCTGAAACCAAATTAGCGGAAGAGTAGATCAAAATCAACTTTTAGTGATATTCCCTCTTCCATTAAATTTGTAAACAAAATAATCTAATTGCAGATAATATTGTCGGTACCATTTTCTAGAATTAGTGAGTAAACTAAACCAAGTTTTTGAAGCCCTGAATTAAATTCCCGTGAGATAATTACATTTAACCTACCTTAAGATTCAATTAGGAGTTACGCAGTTAGCTCTTAGCATATCGTTTTTAGTAACTTTTAAAGTTTACAAATTAATTTAATGTATACAGAGGGTTATTTAAATATGCTGTCACTGCCACTCTTCTAATTTTCATAGCACTTTCAAACCAGGATATTCCACTTTTGACTCTTTGTAATTCCAGTCTTAGAAAGGCTCTTAATGAGAACATTACATGTGCTCTTTGTGACTCTTCCTTTCTTGCCTGACATTTTTCGACACCACAAAACTGCTTAATCCCTCTATGGTATTCCTCAATTTTCCATGACTTCTTTGCTAAATCTTCACGTTTTGATTCATCCATATCCTGCACATCTGTAACCCAGTGCTGCGTGTCTCCATCTTTTGAAACTATCCGAAACACCTTTACAAATCCATACGCTTTGAGGTGAACCACAAGTCCTTCAGGAGGAATTTTTACTGTTTCTAGTGGCACATTTCCCTTGTTTTCAGGATTTACCAAACGATTACTCTTTAACCTTGTAAGGAAATGCCATTCTTTTTTCCTGATTGCTTTAAGGTTTTTTACACTTGCGTACCACGTATCAAACAAAACAAATTCGGGATTAAAACAACGTTCTTCGGCTTTGTCAATCATATCGCGGAAATGGTCATTCTTCGTTTTGTCGTCTTCATCGATGTTATAAATTCTAAAATCGATAGGTATAACAGTTGTACCATCTGTCCAAACTAAGGTAACCAGACCTATCCCCTTTACAGTACAATGATGTTTTCCACTCCACATGCGACGAACAAAAGCAATTTCCTTTGCGTATGGTTTATCTAATGTTGAATAGTCAACAATTAGGAAGCCTTCATTACACTTGACATGACTTTTTACTTCCTCCCATAGCGCTTCCGTGTCTGGAGGTTGTCTTTGAAGGCAACGAGTGAAGGAATCATGAGAAGGAGCATTAGCTACGTTTGGATAACATTTAGCAGCTTCAGTGCAACTAAAAACGTTAGAAGCCGCAATGAGAAAATCAATGTAGTCAAGGTCGTTACACTTGGGTGGATTTATAATCATAACTCCTTACGTTTTTGGATATCACTAGTGCTTCGATTCCGAGATAAATACATAATTAGGAATTAATTACAGTGAAGAAATCAAATACAATGGACTAGAAGTTCTTTTTGTCAAATGTTCAT
>JADGNM010000400.1 GCA_017883485.1 Methanosarcina sp. | reverse complement strand
TGAGTCAACTGCTCGGTAAAAATATTTCCATTCACCTTTTACTTTGATATAGGTTTCATCAACTCTCCACGAATCGTTTGTTGGTCTTAAATGTCTTCTGATCTTCTTTTCTATTTCAGGAGAATATTGATGCACCCATCTCATTATAGTACTGTGATCAACTTGAATTCCTCTTTCTATCATCATCTCCTTTAAATTTCGATAGCTCAATGGGTATTTTAAGTACCATCTGACATTCAAAAGAATAATTTCTCCTTCATAATGCTTCCATTTAAAGGAATTAGATAGCATATTACTATCTTTGGTTTTCTTTTTATCCTATTGTATCATTAGAAAATATTTTTTGCAACGGAACCATTATCTTTCTCACCGTAAAAGCTAAAGCTTTCTCAATGGATTTTGTAAAAAGAAAAAAGATACAGAGAACTATTCAGAATTTACATATATACATATTGGCCTAATGGGAGCATCCCTGTCACCAGGGGCAAAGTAGCTGATTGTTATCTGATTGGACCTTTACGGAAGAACAAATATACAGACTGAATCGTTCTTAAAAATACTAATTATCTCAAAAAAGACGGATGGCACAGAATTTATCGCTACAAATTACGATATTTTCTTAAATTAGATGAAAAAAATGAAATTAATGATGTACTTGTTATCTTATTCTAGTCATGGAAGCAAAATTAACTGCAGGTATATTAAAGAAACTTCAATTTAGTGTTATTTACTTTGCACTTGGTAGCAGCTATGCTCCCATTAGGCCAAAAATAGGAGATATCAGGCTGTCTCTAAACTAAACTCGGTAGTGTACCAAAAGCTCTGTAAGTAGGGTATTTTTGCCCGTGCGACAAGAGGCTGAATTGAGGATTGTGGAAAAAAAAAACACTACTTTATCCATTCGAAGCATCCCTATCCCAACATGCATAGCTGGTAACAGCTTTGTTTGAAGCTTGGGTGACAAAGTGGAGAAGCACTAAACCTGCATGTGACAATCTGCAAGGGAAAGAGGCTATGGAGAACTGAAAAGTGAATCACTGTTTGAGGGATCATAAATACCCAGTGCGAAATCAGGTTGATACGCATGGCCAAAAGGCACGAGACATGGCTTGGATGACCGGGCAAGCATTCAGACGAATGGACACATATGTCTCTGGTCCATAGGTGGCTCCTAAGGTCTCAATAATTATCCCCAATTTGGAACTTGGTAAATCGTATGTGTTCCCTCTGGGTAGTAAGATCGCAAGGTCAAGCAATGACACAGACGGCAGAGGATGTGATAAAAAGCTAATGCCTGTATGTAATGTGCAGGATAAGGACTCTATGTCCTGACGTGAAAACGTGCTGACTTATCACAGGTGCATTAAGCAACAGAGAGTGATTAACGTGAATGCAAGATATCCAGAGATACCTAACGGTACGGGTCTTACAAATAGTCAACTCAGCAACCAATGGAAATCCACCAACTGGTCAGCTGTTCATGAAACTGTTAACAACCTTCAGTCTCGACTTGCAAGAGCAGCCAAAAATTGCAATTGGTTCAAAGTGAGGAAATTTATACGCCTTCTGACGCGTTCACATCATGCCAAACTCCTTGCAGTAAAAATTGTTACTGAAAACAAAGGAGGCAAAACCTCTGGCATTGATGGGATCTTATGGACATCATCTGCTGTTAAAATGAAAGCAGCTCTCCGTCTTACCGATAAAGGATACAAAGCAAAGCCCCTTAAACGAGTGTATATCCCCAAAAAGAATGGGAAAATGCGCCCATTAAGCATTCCAACATTGCACGATAGAGCAATGCAAACTCTTTATGCCTTAGCAATGAGCCCTATAGAGGCCTCTACTGGTGATTTAGCTTCCTTTGGCTTCAGAAAATTCAGATCCACCAAAGATGCCTTTGCGTACACGCATATTTGTCTTAGTCGTAAACGCTCAGCAGAATATATCCTAGAAGGAGACATCAAGTCGTGTTTTGATATGATCAGTCACGACTGGCTTCTTAATAATATACCAATAAAGAAGTCAATCTTGTCACAATTCTTAAAAACGGGATATTTCGAGAACGTTCGATTCTTCCCAACTGATAGAGGTACTCCCCAGGGAGGCCCTCTATCCCCGATACTTGCCAATATGGTTTTAAACGGGATGGAGTTTGAACTTGGAAGAATTTTCCACTCCCAACAGAATGGGAAAATCAACAAGATACAATGTAACAAACACAAAGTCAACTATGTAAGGTACGCAGACGACTTTTTGGTAACCGCAGATTCTGAAGATACGCTTCTGAAGGTTAAAGAACTAATCTCCAAATTCCTTGAACCACGTGGTCTATCTCTCTCTGATGAGAAAACCACAATCATCCATATCTCCAAGGGTTTTGACTTCCTCGGATGGAACTTCCGTAAATATAATGGAAAACTCCTTCCCAAACCTTCAAAAGGCTCACAGAAATCGATAATCCAAAAGATACGGGAAGTCATTCATCAAGGAAGAACCTGGTCTCAAGATAAGCTTATCGCAACCTTAAATCCTGTCATAAGAGGATGGTCTCTTTATCATAAACATGCAGTGTCGTCTGATGTATTCAGCAAGCTTAACCATATCGCGTGGTGCATGCTTTATGCATGGGCCAAACGGCGTCATCACAACAAAGGTAAGAACTGGATTGTTCATAAATATTGGCATGAGATCGGGAATCGCAAATGGATATTTGCAACAAGCAAACTAACACTTGCATTCTTCTCTGACACCAAAATTGAACGCTATCGAATGTCCTGTCTTAATAAAAATCCTTACTTGGACAGAGAATATTTTGAAGAAAGGCGTAAACGAAGAAAATACTTTTTTCCTCCAACTCGACAATCAACATTTGAGCAATTTCTTGGCTGACACCTGAAAAGGTAGATATGCGCCAGAGCGGAGTAAAGGGAAACTTTTACGCTCCGTTCGTCGGAGAGAGAAAGCGGGCAACTGCTTTCTCTTATCCTACAACGCCCAAAAAAGTAAAATAAGGAACAATTTTTATAAATTTTCCCTTATTTTATCATGTAATTTATTGGTTTCTTTATCAGTTAGTGAAATGAAATT
>JADGNM010000399.1 GCA_017883485.1 Methanosarcina sp. | reverse complement strand
AAGAAATATGACTACTAAAAAAAGTGATGTGGCCACTAAAAAAAATGCTGATGAGAAGACTGTAAGCCTCGAAGACCTTGAAGAGTTCACCGAGCTTACAGTGGACATTGATCCCGAACTTGTAAAAATCTGCAGGGATTCCGGGGCAAGAACTGATGAAGCGAAAGCCATCTATATGAAAAGCCGCACAATGATCCAGGAGCTTATCGGGAACAGAACGCCTGAAGACCGTTTCCGCCAGCGCTGTGTTATTGCTACCGGAGACCTCTCAGTAGCTGATATAATGCGTTTTATGCATGACCCTATCCCTGCAGGTGTGGAGGCGATTAAAAAAGGTGCCCCAATTTTCGTAGACATCAACATGGTAAAAGCCGGGATTACGAAGGCAGGACACAAATCCGAAATTATCTGTGTGCTTGACGAAGACTCTGATGCCGAAATTGCCATTAAATATGGAATTACCCGCACGTCGGCAGGTTTCCTGGCTGCCAGAGATAGGCTGGACGGAAGCATTATTGCAATCGGGAATGCACCCTCGGCTCTTATTATGGTCTGCAAACTTATTGAAAAAGGAATTCGACCAGCCCTTATCATCGGGCTTCCGGTGGGTTTTGTAAACGCAGCCGAATCGAAAGAAATGGTCAGAGACCTGAAAATTCCCATTCCTTCTATAAGCTGTGTAGGGACAAGAGGCGGCACCCCAATGGCTGTTGCATGTGTAAATGAGCTTGTGGCAATCGCAAGGGAGAGTGAAGAATAATCTACTCCTTATTTTTCTTGATTCTATTTTTTACTTAACTTTTTACTTCACTTTTTTACTTCACTTTTATTCTTTAGTGAGTAACTTAACAATATCATCAAACCCAATTTCTTCAGCAATTTTCAAAGCTGTGTTGCCATTTTCATCCTGGATATCAGGATCAGCACCACATTTAATGAGTAGCTCAACAATACCCTCATCTCCTAATTGTGCCGAAAACATCAAAGCAGTCTCACCATTATGATTTTGAACATCAAGTTTGGCCCCACCCTCGATGAGCAATTTTACTACTTCCTTATGCCCCATCTCTGCCGCATAGATCAAAGCAGTGTTGCCGTTTTTATCTTGGATATTAAGATCCGTACCACCTTTAATAAGTAGCTCAACAATACCCTTGTGTCCTTTTTTCGCTGCATCGTTCAAAGCAGTGTTGCCACTATTATCTTGAATATTAAGGTCTGCACCACGTTTAATAAGCAGATCAGCAATATCCTTATGCCCCCTAGTTGCCGCAGAAATCAAAGCAGTCTCTCCGTTTTGATCTTGAACATTAAGGTCCGCACCACCTTCAATAAGCAGCTCAACAATATCCTTATATCCCAACTTTACAGCAACTTTCAAAGCAGTCTCACTGTTTTGGCCTCGAATATTTAGATCGGCACCACCTTCGATAAGCAATTCAACAATATCCCCACGTGCTGTCTTTACCGCCGAGATCAAAGCAGTGTCGCCACTCTCTTCCTGGATGTTGGAATTGGCACCGCTTTCAATAAGCAATTTAACAATATCCTTATGCCCCATGTTTGTCGCAAAGATTAAACCGGTATTACCACCATAAGAGTCTTGTGAATTTATGTCGATTTTACCACTTTTCAAAATTCTCTCTACATTTCCTATTTGTCCCAATTTGCAAGCGTCTAAAAATTCACGGGTTTTATCTTTACCAACTAAATTGGATAGAAAGTCCACAGCGCTTCCTCCTGAATATGTACTATATCATGTACTCAAATCTAACTCAGAAAACATTAAATGACATCTTTGTAGTACTGGATATTTCGTAGTAACCGGAATATTTACGCGTTATCAATTGTTCCTTTTTGGAATGAGAAATATGTCTTAATAATTATAAAAAGTCACCAAATCAATACTGGATTTGATAATTTCATACGTTGTAATTCCAAAAAAGACTTATTACTATAAAGGACAGGTAAATATAAGAATTAGTATGTTACATACCAGCCTTGCTCAAAGCTGTAGAGAAAGCCTATTCAAAGCTTTAGAGTGACATTTTCTTATTCAGGGATTATTGATCCTGCAAAATTAACTATTTGGCGCGAAAGCCCTTTCAGATTATTCATTTAAAAGTTTAAGGATTGGTTAAAGTAGATATCTTACTTTCGTCTATTCTTATATTGGTAAAATCCTTATTTTATGACGGGGTCTCTTCGAATTGAGCCACTTCAATATGCCTCCATTAAAAACACACCTTCAAAAAGTAGAAAAGACAAACTGCATGGTGAGATATTTAATTTGGCGGATTCTCACCATGTTAGGTTGTTTATCTCTCGAACTTCTGGTTTTCTGTATTTCTGCTTTGCTTTACTTCAAGTTATTAATACTCTGATTTTACTCTCTTATGTTAGACTGTGGGCTAATTATATCGAGTTTAACGTTTCTTTTTTAATACATAATTTCCATATAGTCCTACATCGGAAAGCCGCATATACTCAGATACACAATAAGAAACAACGGAATACAACTGAGTAGAGATAAATATATCAAGGGAGTTGGTAAACATTACGGAAGATCAAGACAATAAAATGTATATTCAAGAGTTGAAGGCATGCAAACTTGACTTTTTAGAATGGACACCAGAGAAGGGGGTAAAGGTTAGCGACACATCAAAACAATTTGCGAGGGAGTTCCTGAGTTTACTGATCACAAATGACTACGGCAAGACCAACGAATTTAACGGAGCTAAAAAGACATTCAACCAGATAGCTTCAATGTTGGTCCAATGTAACGCTGGACAAGATGGAATGATGCCTAAAGCAACCATTGACGAGATTGCAGAAATAACCGGGATTACTGATAGAAGAGTTTACACAGTACTGGAAGCATTGGAAGCAGAGGGATGGAGACCGCTGGAGGGATGTGAATCAAACACTGATGATCAGCTTTAATCCGACTTTCCGCAGATGTTCGTAAAATTTCACCATTTTTCCCGCTACCGTTTTTTGAAAATTTCTCTGCTTATTGCAACATGGGTTTTCAAAATATCTCACATTTTTCAATCATGTGACTTCATCGAGAGCTTTTAACCTCTATTTCT
>JADGNM010000398.1 GCA_017883485.1 Methanosarcina sp. | reverse complement strand
AAACATGAAAATTGTCTTTGATGAGTATTTGGGGAAATGGAATTATAGAGCCATCCCCGAAGTGAAAGCTTGAAGTTATTTTTTAACCATTCCTAAGTAAATTTATCCTGACAACTGACTGATCCGGCCTGATCCCGGCAGACCAGTCAGCATAATTCATAACAAGAGAAATTATGCAAATGGAAATTTCTCCAGATTAAGGCTAAAAGCATATCATATCAGCTTCTTTTATCACACCTGATAAGATAAATTCTTTATAGTATGATGTAAAATTATTTACAATGTTATCAAAAGACCGAAACTTAAAGTTTTTCTCAGCTCTATTTTCTTTTGCATTACTTTTCATCTTTTCCGGGTTCCCGGCTCCTGCCTCCGCACTTACCGAAGTGGAGGTAAGTCCTGTTAATACATCTGAAGGTGCAGTCTTATTGGTCGTGGACGGCTTAAGTGCTTCTTATATCTATCCGGAACTTATGCCACATGCTCTCGACGGGACTCCTCTTGAGAAGGCTAAGCTTGAAAATATTCCAAAGATATCCGAAAATAGCGCCTGGATTCTCGAATTCCGTGTCCCCCAGACATTTACTGAAGGAGGGAACTCAGTCCTGATAACGGGAAACCCGGGTGCTGACACCGAACTTGTAAGTTTCAAAGACGCAACTGTTTACGATGTTTTACATAAAGAGGGGTATCTCTGTATTGCAGTGATGGAAAACGGAGATTTCGGGTCGATCTGCGCCGAGCAAGACATTGTTGTAAGGGACGAAAATAACTCGATAAATGATATGAAAATCACGCTTGAGAAGTATGATCATTCTTCTGATACTCCTGAAGCGCCTAGAATACCCGAAGGGCTTTTGAAGGTTTTCAAGGATACAGCTGATAAAGCGCCAAGTTATGTTAAATCAAAAGAAACGCGTGAAAGATATAGTGGATATAACAGGTGGGGCATCGATACGGCTTGTGCAGTTATTAAGTACATGGACGTAAACAGCCCAGGGCAAAAATACCTGCTCACTGTCAATGTAGGAGCCGTAGATGGAAGTGGGCATCACAGAGACAATTATGGGTATGTAGACTGTATCGAATGCCTTGACGCCGATCTTTCCCCGCTTTATGAGCTCTGTAAGAAAAATAACCGGGCCTTTGTCCTGACAGCAGACCATGGGATGTCTTTTTCCAAAAATGGTGCCAGAGGAGGGCATCAGTCAGAAAAACTCTCGACTTCGGAAGAAGCGCAGTTGGTTCCTCTAATAGTACATGCGCAGGATGTCAAAAGCGGAATCATCGAAGGAAAGCACAGCCAGGAAGATTTCGCTCCAACTTTTCTCGGCATCCTTGATATTCCTGACAGGCCAAGGTTTGCTACAGGAAAACAGATAATCCTTACAGGTCATACGGACCTGAAAGTTAAGCTCCCGGGCAAGGGGTCTGCAGAGCTGATGAAGGACGGAAAACTGGTTGCGTCCACAAAAAACGATGACCAGTTCCTTTTCCTCGGGCTTGAGCCGGGGAGCACCTATAAGGTCAGTGTTGCTCTTGATTCCGGAAACAGCCTTGAAGAGCAGGATAAAGAAATCCGCCTCGAAAACGATTCGGTTATCGAATTCATCGAGAAAGGTCATAATGAACGGAACATTGCTCGATCTGATAGTGGTTCCAAAGGAAATTCTACTATTGAGGCAGGCTCTTTAAAAGTGAATTCCGGAACTTCCAGCTCTTCCGGCTTTTTCAGCTCAATTTCAGGAAATTGGATGGCATATCTCCTAATTGGATTGATAAATCTTTTAGGACTTGTTATTATTGCAAAGTTGCTTAAAAAGAGCTGAAGGCTCAAAGGAAGGAAAATGACTGTTAAAGAAAGGGAAATTCAGGGTCTAATCAAGAAGTCGTTCACATTTCCGGAGGCTTCTTTAAATATCACATCAACATTATCCACCTCAGCAAAGGTGGGTCCTTTCCGAAGCTCGTTTATCAGAAGTTCGATAGCTTCATATTTGCCTTCAGCGACAACTAAAACTCTTCCGTCTCTCAGGTTTATGGGGTTGCAGTCCACACCAAGACGTTTGGCAGCATCTCTTGCAAATCTTCGAAAACCTACGCCCTGTACCCTTCCAGATATGTAGATTTCTGCTCGCTCAATTTCTCCAGAACTCATATACTTCCCTAATTGTTATATGTCTTTGATCACATTAAATTTCATGGATATATCTCAGGGATTTGCTGGACATAATATATATTCTGCAACTGAGTTATATAGAAATAACGGAAAATAAATAGTATCAAAAGTAGATTTCAAAAACTGTTTGACGCAACCCCACATAAAAAGGTGTCCAGAAAGTTAAAGCGAGTCACATTAACTTACTCTTTTTTACCCATTTTAAGGATGTGCGGAGCCCTTCCCCAACATACTTGTATTCCCAACCAGCGTCTTCGGTTTCTCGCTGATATTTATCAAGGTCATTTTGCAATTTTTCAAGTTCTTCTGACCCTTCTTCAATTTTTATTGACAGGTCAAGAAGGTGATTATCAGTTTCATCTATTTGCCGATCCAGATATTTTATCTCCTTTCCGACTTCACTTGCTTTTTTAACCATGTCTAAAAGATATTCCAACCTCTCTTCATTCTCTGCCCTCTCAATATCAAGATTTTTTAACTCACATTCTTTTTCTGAAACAAGTTCTTCAGTAGCAATATAATTTACAACGCATTCTGGATAATTTTCGTCATTCATTTTCTTTCACTTCCTTCAAGTAAGTACTTTAAAATTCATTTAGGAATTATTAAAGCCTGCCCCTGAACATTCTTTTAAGATGGCCTGATATCACGGTCTATTGTGCGTATAATCAGGATTATTATTAGATATGGAATGAGGGACATTATTAAAGATGCAACAACTGACCCTAAATATTTCCGAAATCGAGTTCTCTCGCTGATAATATCATCTGAATGAAAATAACTGAAAAGCAAATGATAAACAATAATTGATAAGATTTTCTCATGACTATGTCATATTAGACAGTTACTCCAATAGCTGTCATCGATTTCACTGCAAACATAATATTTGGCGTATGAGGTCAATGATGATGCTTTACTT
>JADGNM010000397.1 GCA_017883485.1 Methanosarcina sp. | reverse complement strand
TGAATAGAAAATAGAACGCAATTTCAACAGCTAAAAAATTCCAGTTTAATAACAGATGATTGTTGTTTTATTACTAGCAGTAATTGTCGGACAGCCTGTGAAGGTCGGGGTATTCGTGACCCTCTGCGCTCCCTAGTAATAAATTGCGTGACCTTTACAAAAAAAGGGTAGAAAAGTAAAACTGAATTTTAAATTAAGAATTAGTGCGAGGGTGCGATTCGAAAGCACGAACTCCTACGAAAATAGGCCCTCAACCTATCGCCTTTTACCTATTGGCAACCCTACAAACAAGATGTAGCCTGTGAAGCATCAGGTGGAGGATCAACTATAGAGGTTTGAAGCTACTGGAAAAAACTCATTGCTTCATAAGATTTCACAGAGCCGAAGGAAGTACACAGAAAAAGCCGAAAATCAGAGAGAAATCAGAGAATTACCAATCTGCTCCGGTTTCCTACACTGAGCTCTATTTTATCATTCAGTCCTTTTGGTCGTCCACTAATACTTGATTGATGTTTTCATGACATTCTCTCCAACATTGCCTTTGCTTGCGTTTATATGCTCTTACATAAGGCTTACCCCAGCAACGTCAAAAATGTGGGAAAAGAAAGAGCTGGAAACTGTATTTTGATTATTTTGGAATAACATCAATCAATTAATGATGGACTACCATGATCTTAGCAATGAAACTAATAGTCTTAATATCAGCTGTAATATCTGCAATTTTCAAAACTTCACCACCTGTAACAGAGAATCCTAATTCTTTGGACCAGTAAGAATGCATCGCAGACGATACTTTTTGCTGGGCACATTGCTGGAGTTTTTATACATTTTAAAATATTTCAAAAAGCTAAATAATTTCAGGATATAACGTGTAATAAGTTGCATTGAAAACTGTAAATAAAATTGAATCATCATCAATTTTGATGTATTTACGTCCAAAATTTTTTTATATTAAACGGTCGAGGATTTCCTTTATCGTTGTTTCACTCAGGTTAAGGTCGACCTTGTTCAGAGTGATTCCGATCAGTTTTGCGGATCGCCTTAATTCTTCGTCGGAAAGGTATTTCGAGGCGTGGTCGAGTATTGTGCTTACCGGGACTCTTTGTGCAAGTGCACATATCGCGCATATGAGATCAAAGTCCTGTGCCTGCTCAAATTCGTTTTTATCTAACTTTAAGCAGTCAACCACCACAATATTGCCTTTGGAGTATAGGAAATTGTCCAGTTTTATGTCGCCATGAAAAACTCCATTTTCATGCATCATTTTTATTGTTCTGAAGATTTGATCTATGATTAAACCGTCAATTGGTACTTTTGACAACGGCTCGCCCTCGATGTATTCCATCACTAAAATGTAATCATCGAAATTCAACTTATGCAGACCATATACATCGGGAGTGACTACGTTGGCCTTTTTTAGCTTAATCAGGCTGTCACGCTCGTACTCAACGAGGTCTCTCGCATCCTTGTGATCCTCGAAGAGGGGATCAGTTCTGTATACGGTGGAGCCAAGATTTCGGAACCTTGTCATGTATTTATGCATAAGTGCGCTACGATCGTTAATGATCTTCCCCATATACTTTTTCTCTTCTTTTGTCCTGGCGTCTATACCTTCGATAATGCATGGGATCGACATCCAGTAAGAGCCGCCAGCGAGCTTTATGTGTATATTCGAGAGTGTATATACTCGCCTGAACAGGTATTTTATCTGTGTCTCACGAATAACGCTGAGCTGGTCTTGTGAAATTATGTGTATAGTCTCTACGAATACATGTTCCGTTTTTGATTGGAACAATTTGTCAGTTATTTTTAGGACGACAAATATCGAGCTTACCAGTAGGACAAGAATTGCCGCCACTATGGGATTATTAAAAATTATTTTCTTGAGGACTATTTTCGTTCTTTGTCGCATGCCTTCTCTATCATCACATTCCAAGAACATCATCTCATTAATTATCGCAGAATAGGCTCTTAAACATTCAATTCATCTGCTGCCACCTGTGCTTCCTCTTCGGTCTCAAAGATTTGAGTATCGAGGGGATATACATACAGGTACACTCCATTAGTCTGCACGTCCTGTGTATTAGAGTGTACACAGGCTCGTCAAGAGCTTCGGTTTCAAGATAGCTGATTTCATCCTCCGACTATTCAAATGCAACCGCAGTATCTTAATAATTGATTTTTAATCCATTTTAGTATTTATGTACTTATCTGCTGTTCTACTAGGAAAAACAACGGGAGTGCAGCTAATTCTGTAACCAAGCAGAATATGATTAGTAATGGCAGAGATACGCCATATAAACTGCCAATCAATGCGTTCCCCAGAAACCAGAAGATTCCATAGCCCGCTGTGAAGAGACCATAAGCCGAAGCACGTCGTTGAACTGGTACCATCAAGGCTACTGCGGCAGGAATGATCGACTCATGAACTCCCATGCCCACCCCATAATGCAATTCCAATGAGTGCTGCCCAGAAGCCTCCCAAAAATACCAATGGAGCAAACAGGGCTGAAAGAATCGTTAGGGGAACTAGTGTCGTGAAAATGTAATTATGGATCACTGAATAAGCTCTGAATCACTTTATACTGATGAGAAGCTGCTAAAGTATGTTCCATAATTAAATTTTCGGGACACTAGGATGATAATTCCAAATTTGTCAAAGAGACGTCCAAAAAGCAGTGAACCTACTCCACTCACGCCCATTGCCAATGCGTAAAACACAGGAATCATGGAGGGGGAAACAATAGACATCTTTTCCAAGTGATATGCCATAAAGGGGAAGTCGGCAAATCCAATAGCGACAAATATAGCTCCCGCAAGATAGAGCCAATATACACGAGGGAGACCATCTGCATCTAAATTGGGGGGCGTACTGTCCATCTTCTCAGGATGAGAATAAGTTAAGCGTGCTACAGCTAGGAGAGAGAGCATGATTAGTGCTGGGATGAGCAACATGGTAAAAGCAAGCCGGTAATCGCCACGCCAGGCAATGATACCAGCCGCAGCCAGCGGGCCGAACAATGCTCCGAATTGGTCAAGTGCTTCATGCAAACCAAAGGCCCAGCCATATCCGCCCATCTCTTTGGCTGCGTAAGAAAGC
>JADGNM010000396.1 GCA_017883485.1 Methanosarcina sp. | reverse complement strand
TGGTTATAAACACGCTTTGTTAGGCATGGCGAATGGTAACATTCCCTCTGAAATAACCTTTGATGAGTCTTAACAAAGCAGGGTGGCCACCGTAGAAATTCGATAGATTAATCCTTCTATTCCATAATTTTAAAATCTAAGCATTACAACGGCGTTTTCTCAGAATTTCAAGTAATTCTTCTGCGTTGATAAGCATAATTTCGATTGCAGCTTTTGAAAGCTCTATGGAACACTGCGCCGCTTTAAAAAGCTGTGGTTCTGAAAGCTCTTTCCAGAGAGGAGGAAGGAATGACATTCCATTAACCATCCCGCCTATTGGGTCAGAGGCTACATAATGAATCTTATTGATATCGGAAGATATCAGCCTTATGAGGCACATAGGGCAAGGTTCTAATGAGGTATAGAAAGTATACCCTTTAAGGTTTGTTATTTGCGGGTTCTCTTCCTCAAAGTAATTTATGGCTACCATTTCCGAATGTAGGTCGCTTCGAAAAGAAGGAGAGAAAACCAGGTTATGGCCCACGGCTACGATCTCGTTTCCAAAACCAAACATAACACTTCCAACTCCGTAGTTTCCGGAATTCACGGATTTCAGCGCAAGCACGTCAGTAATCCAGGCATAAGGGTCATCAGGGTACTCAGGAAAAAACCTATATTTCTGCAGCCAGTCTTTCCAGTTAATAATATTTTCGTTTTCGGAATCGATTTCTCCCAGTAATCTTGCTCCCATATCTCTGATATCGCCCTTAAACCTCATTATTATCCCTTTTTCCTTAAACTCCGTTATAAAAGGTCCATTTGTTCTGAAAGGTCGTTGAAATACACAAATAAAAAATTCAATACACATTTCTAACACTTAACTATATAAATTTGTACCGCGACCATTTTGATGGTGAGTACCATGGTAAAATTAACCGAAGAGATAAAAAACGCCTTTTCAAAGGTAAAGACCTTTCCTGTGGCTACGGCCTCAAGGGATGGAATTCCGAACGTAGTACCGATGGGGTTCTGTCGGCTTATGGATGATGAAACAATCTGGATTGCAGATAATTTCATGCTTAAATCGCTGGCGAACCTGAAAGAAAATCCCCATGTTGCAATTTATGTATGGGGTCCGGATACAGGCGGCTGCTTTCAGATAAAGGGTAAAGTGGATATTATTGATTCCGGGGAAAAATTTGAAAAAATGAAGTCAATCGTGCATGCGGCAAAACCCGGACTTCCTGCAAAGACCCTCATTGAAGTCAAGATAAGTGAAGTCTTCCAGTGTTCTCCCGGCCAGGGTGCAGGAAACAAATTATTTTGATAGGAAAGAAACTGCTCTATAGAAGCTTAAATTATGACTGATGACTGTAAAGAGACTGCGTTATCCAGATAGTAACCGAAAGTATCCGGGCAGAAAAATAATCGTATGGCATGAGGTAGAAATGGCTGAATTTAAAGGAAATCCTCCGGTCTTTTGTGAAAAGTTCTGCATAATTTGCAAAGGTGCCAGGGAAGGGAATGGAATTTGCAAGGCTATCCAGAACGTTGAACTGAAAATTTTCGGGAGAAAAGGCTGCATCTGGGGAGCGGCAAGGACAAGATATTACGGAGTAACTCCTGATAAAAAGATCCCTGCAAGCTCAAAAATGAAGAAGCGAATGAATAAGAAAATTAAATGAAAAGGATTTAAAATGCAAAGATGCATAGTGATAGAGAGAAGCGGTAAAAATAGAATCGAAAGGAAGCATACTTCTTTTCCCATCAACGCTTGTTCTCTATTGCCTCCGATTCAAACTCTCTTTCTGATTAAGCTTATGCTCTTCAGCCGTGGACTAACCGAGGAGATACCGAATTAACGCTTCAGGAGAAAATTTCAGAATATGCCCGTAATGAGTATTATTGCCTGCGGAATGCTTGAAGACGAGCTAGTACACGTATTATCGAAAGACTCCGGACTTAAGCAGCTAATCGTTACGGAAGACCGGGACAATTTAGAATTCCTTCGCAAGCTTAAGTTGAAAAACTGTACTCCCTGGACAGCCTATCTGGATAGGATCCCAATGCTTCTTAAAGATGGAGACAGCTTCAATTCAGGAGCACATATGAAGTTTCTGTCCTTACTTCCCCTTTTCAAAAAAATCCGCGAGAAAAGAGAACTGATAGAAAAGAAAAAGGTAACTGTTGTAGTAAACCTGTTAAGACTGGGCCTGCACTCGGATCTTGAGCAATTGAAGGTAAAGGTGTACGAAAATATTCGGGAAATGGCTTCCTTTTCGGATAATATACTTGTTTTCTATGGAAGTTGTGGTCATACATTCGGAAAACTGGAAGAAGACTTTGCAGGTCTAGGATGTCCGCTTTCTTTCCTGAAGGATAAAGACGGAGAGATGATAGAAGACTGCATAAGTTTAGCTCTCGGGGGGAATGAAGCTTATGCCAGGTGCATGCTCGAATTCAGGGGTATGGGAACGATTTATCTGACTCCCATGTGGGCTTCGAGCTGGAAGCGGCTGGAAAATGAGTCTGAAGGTCGGGAGTTTAACAACAGGTACCTGAAAAACCCGCTTTATTGCCTGGCTGCAAAAATAGATACCGGACTTGCGAATAATTCCAAATTTGATGAAAACGTTAAGGAATTTGCCCGTAAATATGATATGAAAATCACTGACCTCAAGGGTAGTATGGAAATTGCAGAGCAGTCTTACCTCGCTGCCCGAAATGGCACAACAAAAAAGCAATCTGAAAATAGTTCATCCTGAAATTAATCAATCAAGAAATTGCAGGCTGGCTCAGTATCCTGAGATCCTGGAATCCAGTGCCAATAAATTAGTCTCTTGAGCGCAGTTAAACGGAGCGAAAAGGACTGCGTACTCCCGAGGCGCAATTCGGGAAGCGAAACTCGGGTCATGATATTATTTTGTCCAGCTGGTTAGTCAGGATTGCTTCTTTAATCTCCTGGGCTATCCTTCGCCCGGTGGAAAGGTTGTCCTGCACCAGGTCCGAATAAGGGGAGCCTGAAACGTAAAGGTTTGTCCCTGCCACAATCCTGGCTGAAAGCTCAAAGACCTTAATTTCAAGCGAATCCATGATGACTGCTTCGATACAGAAAGCCCCTATCATCCC
>JADGNM010000054.1 GCA_017883485.1 Methanosarcina sp. | reverse complement strand
AAAAAAATGGATCCACAACACACAGCCAAAGGAACCTCTCCTGCAGGGAGTTTATCGGGGATGTCTTATACTTCCGGCGTCCCGGGAGATCTTGAAGAACCCCTTATGGTCCACCTGTATGAGCTGAGGAACCGGCTGGCTATTGTTATAATCTGGCTCATTTTGGGAGTTTTTATTGCTTATCCGTTCTCAGCAAAAGGGATGCTGATAATCTGGAAAGAATTCATAAACCCTGATGTGTATATGACAGCGTACTCGCCTCTTGAATGGATGTTCGCCCGCCTTGAGTTATCCCTGGTCTTTGCCCTCGTAATTGCAGTCCCAATGTTCTTCTATCAGCTCTACAGGTTTGCAGGCAAAGGGCTTTATCCGAATGAGAAGCGCTTCTTTCTCAAAATTATCCCTGTATCCTTCTTGCTTTTCATTATCGGAGTTACAATTGGCTTCTTCATTGTCCTGCCTGCGATGTTCAAATACATTCTCCTATTCTCAGGAGATATGGCTACAGCGCAGCTTTCCGTTCAGGAGACTCTCTCAGCCGTGACCACAATCCTCGCAGGTTTTGGAATCCTCTTCCAGCTCCCGCTTCTTGTGATCTCTGCCGTGAAACTGGGGCTTATAAAATACGAGACCCTGGAAAAGCAGCGTATACTGGTTTACAGCGCAATTATGGCATTTTCCCTCTTCCTTTCGCCTGACCCGACTTTCATCGCCCAGATTGTTGTTGCGCTTTTGCTTGCAGTCCTTTTCGAGTTCAGTCTGCTTCTGGTTAGGCTGTTTTAAAATATATTGGGCTATTTAATTTAATTGCTTTCATTTGAAAAACAATCCGGTTTACAAAACTTCCGGATGGGCTTATCTGCCGATCGTTTTACAAGGATTTTTATATTTGAACATTGATAATAAGCACCTATGATAGGTACTACCGAACTAATTGCAATCCTGATCGCTGCTCTCTTCCTCTTTGGGCCGCAGAAGCTTCCGGAGCTGGCGCGATCTCTCGGAGGCGCGGTCGGGGAGTTCAAAAAAGCTCAGCGCGCAGCTGAAATGGAACTGACGCAGTTCGATGCCTATACTCGAAAAGCTGAAAATAAATTCACCCCCAAGGATAAAGACGAAGGCAAAGAAAAACTTGAAGCTAGCCCCCAGGAAAAAGAGGGAAACAAAGAGGAAAACAAGGAAAACTGACGTGAAAACAACATAAGGGCAAGGGAAGATAAATCAAGTAAATAAAATGATTTTATTCATCCGAAAATGAGGAAAATGCGGAACTACTGAAATGCCGGGATAAAACTAAAATGAAAAGGGATAAGTCCCGAAAAAGAAAAAAACCTAATGATAAGACTTAAATAGTATAAAACATTGCCAGATAATAGACATAAATGGATATTAAACTTAAACTATAGACCTTAAGATTAGATTTAAAAGTGAAGTTTTAGCTATCGCAAAAAATCTTAGCCAACTTAAGAATACTGGCAATTTTCATATTAATCATTTTCAAATTCATAATTACCTTCAAAACTTTAGGACTATTTAAGAAAACGAAAAAAAATGAGGTAAAGCTATGATTGGATCACAAGAACTTCTAATTATTTTTGGACTAATTGTACTTCTTTTTGGGGCAAGCAAACTTCCCGAACTGGCCCGGTCAATGGGAACTTCGATGGGAGAGTTCAAAAAAGCCCAGAAAGAATCCGAAGTGAGCCTGAAGAATTTTGAAAAATCTTTGAGCGACCCCACAGCTCCAAAGAAGACCAAGTTACAGGAAACGGCCGAAAAACTTGGGATTGATGTAAGGGGCAAGACCGAGGATCAGCTTCTAGATGAGATTCAGAGAGTCGGCGAGAGGCCAAAAGAAGTCTCCCAACCCTGAGCATCTAAGAATAAGCTTTTCTTTTTATGGTATCTTGTTTGCGATATGCATTTTGTTTAGCTGTATGCATTTTATTAGCCATATTTTTCCGAGATTCGGTAACAGGTATTTTTGTACTGCCCATCACCTATATCAGGGCTTGTGTCTGATCCTTCACAATCTGCCCTCGATTTAACAAATCGCTCCATTTTTCTTTTGGAATTTTTATTTGTGCAGTATCCGCCAAGCACTTTAACCCGTGTTCCACATTCAGTGCATTTAGCGTTATCTATCGTAATCGTTTTACCCCTCCATTGCAGTTGTTTCATGTTATAGGACACTCAATTTTGATCTCCCATTAATCTCTGGATTAAATGGATAATGCCAACACTAAACAGTATAGTCCCTATTGTAAACAAAGTACTTCGTTGCGCAGACGAGCGTCACGAATAGTGACCACCTGTGCAGTTTAAAGTCAAGTCCTTTTTCTGACCTTATGATCTTTCTGCTAATTTTGCTGCAGTGTTATGCAGCGAAATCTCTGATAAAGTACACTTTCCGCAATGTGTTTGAATTTCCAAACTTTTAATCTTATACCTTTAATTGGAAGCTATGACTTCTATTTCTCAAGGCTTCAGTTGAGATAAATAATACAATTATTAATAAATGCCTGAAAACGATAGCACGTAAATGTTCTTTTCTTGAGAATATCTGCGAACGTCGTATATGACCCAATACAAATTAATAATGGTATAATTAAATGATGTAAAAGCAGCGATGCAACAAAAAAAATCATTGATAATGTAAACTATTTAATTAGTGATGGTATAGTTAAATGATGTTAAGGCAGTAATGTAATTTAGGCAGTAATGTAATTGAAAATATCATTCAAGAGCATTCAAGAGTGCGAATTATTTAAATGAGAGGGTGCAGCTAAACAATGTTAAAGCGGCGGTGCGATAAAAAATGAAATTAATCAGGAGTGTAAACTATTTACTCTTATCATTTTTCTTACTCTTTATCATCGAAGGCATAGTATCAGCAACAAACGTTGAAGTCAACGGTCAAACGCCAGAAAAAGTTTTGGAGGGGCAAGAAATCAATTACACATTGAAAATAATTAATATCCCTCCAGCCGCAGAAAAAATATCTTTTGACACTGATCTGGCTAAAGTTAATAATTTCCATTTATATAATTTCACAAATTTGAACGTTACAAGTGATGCTAACAAATTTGATTTTCCAGTTAGCGAGAGCACAAAATCAATTATTCTTAATGTTCATGGACAAATCCCACAGATAACCGAAAAGAAACAGTACGAAGGCATTACGCTTATAAATTATAAACCACAAACAGGCTACGCTTATGACAGGATAATACTTACAAATAGTAAAGGAAATTTGATTGAAACCGTGGAAACACGTCCCTTCGAAATTTCAATTCCTGAAGTCGAATCTTTCAATTCGAAAATGAATAAAATTAATGACCCTTTTTTTAAAAAATATCTGCAGGATCTGCATGATAAAGGACTTGTTGACGAATCAAACACACTTGCAGACCATTTGACTGAAAATAATGAATGGCCTCCATACTGGTGGGCTATTCCAGGCATAATTGCAGGTCTTGTGGTCGGTTTTCTAATTGGTGTGAGGTTTTATTCTAAGGATGACAGCGATGCAGGAGAAGATACAGAATGAAAGGGGTAGATGACTCAAGTCAATCTTTTAAGTATCCTCCAAGCCTAACAATTGTGGGTTTGGGAGGATGTGGGAAAAAACTTGCTCGTGAAATCTGCAATTGTGACTGGTTACTCCGCTACTACTCCAGTAATGTGAACAGACTTAAGATTTATACTATGGATACCGACGCCAACGAATATGTTGAGGATCAGCGCTGGGAAAAAAAGATCATGGAGAAAGTAGACAATCTGGAGGGAGCGGGAAACATCGAATTTAAGTCCTATTATCTCCCAAGCCTTGCAAATATAACACATGTGTCTGATTTAACCAGTGCTGAAGTTTCAGCAAGCATAAAAAGATTCCGATCGGTCAAGACCTGGTGGTTGAACGATGCCGAAAACAGTGGAGTCACTTTTCAGGACTTAAAACGTATTGATCACTTCATCATGGATGATTTCGGGGGTGGTGTGCATCGCCGAAGAGCTATTTCGAAAGCTATTCTCTATAAAGTTCTGAGTGAAGGGCAGGCAAACGGGTTCCCAACTTTTTCGAATCCGGGAGTCACAGCCATCATACTCGGGATCGGAGGAGGTACTGGCTCAGGAATGTTCATAGACCTCGCAAGATACATCAAGGAAAAACGGGATGAGGCAATCTATCTTTTTGCAGTGCTTCCGACAACAAAAGAAGGAGAAAAAGAACAGCTTAATGCTGCCATTTCTCTTACGGAGCTTGAATACTTAAATGTGTCTCATGATGAGAGACTTTTCGACCATGTAATATTTACGTCTCTTGGCCCCACAGAGTATACAAATGGACAGTACGAGCTAGAAGCAGTTAGTGAATTTGATTCTGTTTTTCCGCAGATTATTACTAATTTTTTCCATATAGAACGAAGCGATCTTAACCTTAGTGACGCAAGAAAATCCTATTCTTCCTTTATTTTTGCCGATTCGCATGTAATCGAATACCCCGTAGAAGAGCTCAAGGAATTAAAGGAGCAGTACAGCCAGATCATTCAAGAACTTGGAGAGATCAATACTTTAAGGAAAAATATAAACGAGACAATTGAAGGCCTCCTAACCGAGTTCAACATCAGCGGAGAATCCACTCCAACGCTGGAAGTTTTTGAGTTCATAAAAACAGAGTATAGAAATATTGAAAAAGTGTGGACAAACAACATTGCAAAGCTGCTTAATTATCACAGCGTGGAACAAATAGAGGAATTTATTAAATACAATATTTCAGAGATTCAATTTGAAAAGATTGTCAGCTATAATGACCTGATATCCTATATTTCGCGGGTTAACAATTTTGCTCAAGGCGTTGCGCAAGATAAACTCAAAGATGAAATCGATAAAAAATTGTTCCGCTTAATTCCGGAAGCACTCGACACTTTGAAGAAAAATACAAGTTTATTTAAACGGGTTGCAGCTGTTGAGGATGAAGAGTGCAGGTCTGTAATGATTGATATCCTGAAAGGGAAAAGGGATATATCTCCTCTTCTTGGAGCACTGAATACCAAGAATCAGGAAATCCAGGCTCTAAATAATAAGCTGAAGCCGGCAGAGCAGAAAATGGCCGAGCTAAATTCTCTGCCCATCGGGATAGAGAAAAAGGTCAAGGATAAATTAAACGATATTGATCTTGATCTCGAGCACTATGCGAAAATTAACAGGAACATCCGGTACCTCCCTGATAAAGAACAGAAATTGAAAGAAACATTAGATAGGTATATAGAGAAATTAAGTACCGGGAAAGTAAGAGGGAACGATAAAAATAGCTGGTTTTTATCTGCTGGCACAAAAGATATTAGAACGGAAATCGAAGCGATCTCAAAAGAGAATGAATATGACCTTGAGAGTTTAAGCAGGTTTATTGACTCCGTTACCAATTATTATTTTTATAAAAATAAGATAAAAGAAGTGGAAAAAGACAGCTTGCGTGCATTTATACTTGGAAAGAGAAAACAGCAAATTAAAAAATATAAAGAGCAGGCTGGAAAAGAAGAAGATTATATTAAATCGAATATTAAATACTGGGCTATTCGTATAGATACCCCTTTTAATATAGTCATACCAGCTAATTTTTTAACAAGTGATTTAGTCAAAAAGGGAGAAGCACTCAGGGAAAGAATTTGTAATTCGATATTTGCGGATCTAAAGACAACAGGCATGGATAGCGATAAACTGAATCAGATATTTGCATCAGACGATCGGGTAAAAATCAGGCAGCTATTAAGAGAATATCTGACCGACCTCAATTTAAATGCCGCTAATTATTTCAATAACCTTGAGGAGTTAAATAATTACATTAAGGATGTAAATAGAGAAATAGAAGAAAAGAAACTTCAGTATGATATGCTTGTTAAAGTCGATGCCGCCAACACGGAAACGTTTCCAAGCCGAAGAAATTTCAGTATGCATTATGAGTCTTTCCATGCACATTTTGAGATGATCAATAAAAAAATAGAAGCCGGAAAACGGACGAAAAAGGGCATATACCTTACCAAATTCGGAAGTGTTAACCCCCAGATACTGTCTCTTGTAGAAGGCAGATCCGATAAGGCTGCCAATCCTGATATGGGCAACCTTGACATGGACAAAAACGGGAAATTGGAACTCGATAAACTCATAAACCTCGCAAAATCCACATATCAGGATCTGTTTGAAAGCAGGAAACTTGGAGTAAACTCTTTAAAAATCTCAATCGGAGATACCGAAAGATGGACTTTCGGAAAAGCCGCCCTGGTTGTATCGTCAACCTCCGGGTACGTACGCTCCGAGCTCATGAAGAGTATGATTAGCGCAGATATCAATCAGAGCCTGTCTTTGAAAAAACCCAATGATTCTTTGCTTACCCCCCATGGGCATACAAAGCCCTGGGAAATTGCTCTTACTTTTTTTGCCGCATCAAGTTTTCTCGACAATATTTATCCACTGGTAGCCGGGGGAGGTTACTGGGAAATTTATGCACGGAATAAGGAAAACATACTGCACCATGTCCTGAAACTTCAGGATGGAGAGTACATAACCAGAAGCACTCTCTTAGACTCTGAAACGGCAGGAAGGATCGCAAACGATGAAAAGAGAGAGGAAATCCCCCAGGAGATAAAAAGCCTTTATAAAACGAATTTATTAAAGGAGGCTTTGAAGATTGGAAATGAATAGAAATCGTACGATCCTTGAGCTCGTTTCGATTCTACTGGGGGCTTTCCTTACTCTAGTATTCTTATATGTGAGCAAACCTTACTGGATTTCGGATCCGGTATGGTTCATAAAATTAGCTATTAGCTTCTTCGTCGCATCCTTTATTTCCGGCGCACTTGGGATGATTCTTGAGGCTCGCTCGAGAATCGGGGGAATTCTCTTACTTGCAGTGTCCCTGCAATTTGCGTACAGCTTTTACCAAAGTGGGTTTTTACTCATTGGTGGAATTGGTTTAGGATTGGCAGAAGGTGGATATTTAACTTATTATTCTGTTGTAAATAATCGCTTTGACAAGCTTGCAATATATTTACGTCGATTTATCAATATCTTTTTTGCATCTATCTTACTGTATCTACTAATTCTACTAATCCAAATACTTTTTAATAGTATTGTAATGGATTCTCTTAAAGAAGTTTCACAATCTGAACTAAGCGGTTCAAACGAGATTTTTAAGTTTGTGTTTTTGATAGGAACTTTTTGCGCAGTTTACTACCTTTTGATGAAGAACATTTACGGTATACGGGCTTTTGATGTATTTGTATATGGCCCTTCACGGTCAGGAAAAACATTGTTACTGCTTGCTTTCTACAGTCATTTTGTAAATTTCTTAAATGGTCAGAGAAAAGAGTTTATCGTGTCCGATACAAATGAGGAACGTTTAAAGATTGAAGATATGCTCGTTGAAATTGAAAACGGAAAACTTCCAAAAAGCAACCTCAGGACAGATCTTGCAATATATAAGTTATCAGGCAAAATAAATTTTAAACCTGTAGGAATGACATTTGTCGATTACGGAGGGGAGCATACCAGGGATTTCAAACCGACGCACTTTAAAGAAATAATAGCAGATCTCAGCACACGTTTCAATATAAAAGACCCTCAGAAGCTGGAACAAAATATAGAAAATCTGGATTTTGTAAAAAGCCTGCGAGACAATCATAAAGACGATTTTGCAGCTTCTGTAGATAAGGTGACTTTTGCTCACATATATAAAAAATTTGAAAGTGCTGGGAAGATAATCTTTCTAGTAGACGGAGATCATATAGTCTCGTATCATAATGAAGGCAAAAATGAATTAACAAGGCTCTTCAGTCACTACTCTGATATAATCAGCTTATTTGGGAGTGAAAAATCTTATGCGATTGTGGTGACAAAGACTGACCAATTAAAAGATCTCTCAAGAATTCTGGAAGATTCCGAAGAGGCAAAGAAAATAGAACACGAAATGTATGATCTGTTCTGCGAGATTCCCACATTCAAGGAAATTGTAAATAAAGCATACCAGATGCCTATCTGCATGTACGCGATAAGTGTTGACGCAACCATGAAGCCTCTTACAATTGCAGAGGAGGAAACGGAAGTGCAGCGAAAACATTTAAAAATAAATCCTTGGAGGGTTGGGGAAATTGGGAAATTCAGCCTATAATCATCCGAATGATAAAGGCCCAAAACGTTTAACTCTATTTAATACCTCTGATATCGGTTATAACTCAGAATACGGATTATATAATTCAACTGGTCAGTTATTAAAGGGCAGTGAACTTTTTGAACAATACAGTGGACTGGCAAAGCAGCTTGATACCAAAAGAAGTGCATTATATCTCAAATTAAGTGAAAGCGAAATTATTTTTGGGTGTAGTTTGATAGTAAAGGCTGATAACGGAAGAGAAGAAAGAGTCGTATTTATCCAGGCCAACAGAAATCTAGCATTGAGGTACAAGCTCGAATCTAATATCCAGTTACTGAAGAGATTTTATGAGGAGATAAAATACGTAGTAGAAAACTTTGGTTCAAAAAAATATAGGTTTATAGGTCTGTGGAACGAGGGAGACTTCCGAAACATTGAGGAAATACCCATAAAAAGAGATGTCTTAGAATATACGATAGGCAAGATTTATTCTGGCAAGAAAGTACATATAAAGATTTCAGAACTTAATAATGGACTTTCGCTAATTCTTAAATTAATAATCAGATTAAGGGACGGATTTTCTTTTACTTTTGACATTTCTCAGTATCCTTCGGAGTCTGACGTTTCTATTAGCTTAATTAAGCCAAACCCGGATTTTGAGATCGGAGAAGGCGGGACATTCCGAGAGTTTACTCAAGCGGAATTATGGAATCTCTATAGAGAGCTAGGTGAAGAATTCTTTAAAGATGAAGGTTCTTATCCTAAAGGAGGTAAAAACCAACCGGATCTCATAAGCCCTATTGTCAAAAAGATATTACGTGAACCAACCCTTTATTGCAGCTCCTCGAATTCTATTTTAGACAATTATAACGATGGCGAGAAAGTCGAGATAATTCAGGGCTTAATTCAAAAAGCAACCAGTGCAAATGATTCCAATATTAGGAAAATTCTAGTAAATATCTATCGCAAAATTAAAGCACCTGAACGTAAGAAAGATGTCCATATATTATTAATCTCAAAAAATATATATATTGAAGAATTTATTGAAGATCTTGTACTAACGATATATAAGGAACATAACAGCGATTTATTCAATTTGCTCTTCAATAATAATATTTCACCGGATAATTCTTCTACAAACTATTCAGATAAGGAGCAGATCCCCGAGTGGGCACGTAAGATTTCTAAAAAAGGTCCTAAGTACAATTCGTTCGAGAAAGGGATCAAAAATGCACTGAACAATTTAGAGTATTCAGAAAAGGTCAATTTCGTTAAATTAATTGCCAGCGAAGTGCCTTCAAAGCCAAAAGCCGAAGGAAAAATCCTGCTTCAAAATCTGGTCGAAGATCTGGTTAAGTTAGAAGGTAATAACTTTATCTTTAAGCTAAGCGATGGCGAAGTTAAAAATCTGGATGAAATCCTGAATACAGACCACCTGGGCACAAAAAAAGAGCTAAAAAGAGAGAAAAGAAACTGGATTATAAAATCAGTTTTTTTTGCCGGGCTTCTCGTTACAGTAATTTATATAGCTTCTCTTTTCGTATTTCATATCCCTTCTGCGGGAGGCGGGGAAGAGAACAACTCGTCGAATAACACGGAAAACAGTTCTATCTATGTAGATAACAACTCAGTGAGTAATATTCCAGAAATCAATTCTACAGCAGGCGAGAACAACTCGTCGAATAACACGGAAAACAGTTCTATATCTGTAGCTAACACCTCAGCGAATAACATTCCAGAAAATAATTCTACTATTACTTAAGCTGCTGAACTGAAAAATCAAAAGTATCAAGTTTGCAATTGTCTAAAATGTAAATCAAATCATGGTGTTCATCGATTTCTCTAGCCTCACTGAGCGAGGAATAAAAATCTGAGAAACGGCTATAGAATATCTTGGGAATAATATCAACGAAATATATCAACGAAATAATAGATTCAATCTGCTTTTATTCAAACCGAAAATTTTTTTTATTCTCAAACGAATAAATATTCTCAGCGAAAGAAGATAGAAAGGCTATTTTAAAAGGAGATATTCTGTGGCAGAGATGATTTGTGAAGTCGACAGTGAAGATAATTTACTTGGTCTACGCGAGCGTGAGGAGTTTTACTCTGGAAGCTATATCCATAGGGCTTCCCACCTCATTCTGTTGAATTCTGAAAACGAAATGCTTATCCAGAAAAGAGCAACCTCGAAAAAATGGTATCCGAACCGTTACACGTATTCGGTAAGCGGCACCGTGCGGGACGAGTCTTACGAAGCCTGCATTGAGAGAGAGATGCTCGAAGAAATAGGGATTTCGGTCCCTTTCAGGAAACTGTTCAAAATCCCTTGCCTCCTGGAAAACGGGGGTGCTTATCATACTGTATTTTTGGGTAGATGCTCGGAAGAAACCTTAAGCTTAATCAGGCCTGATCCCGAAGAGATGGTTTCTATAAATTGGGTAAGGCTCGATGAACTGCACATAGCTATCGAAAACGAACCTGAAAATTACACACCTTCTCTGAAAGCAGGGATTCAAAAAATCTTTAAAGAAGGGTCTGAGACATATATCTTCTGAGAAGTCAAATCCTTCTCAGTTAAGCCTCTTTAAATCCGGCTTTTGCTCTATGATTGTTATGCATGCTATTTACTTTGTGATTACCAGATATACTCTAGTGCATCGATTCCTAATTAATTCCTTTTTAGATTGTGATTCCACCAGGCATTTCATCCATTTCTTCCATTTTATATCTCCATGTAAATAGAAC
>JADGNM010000395.1 GCA_017883485.1 Methanosarcina sp. | reverse complement strand
TTGCACTCGTTCAGATAATATTTATTTTCATCCTCAGTTAAGTATCTAATTTTGTAGGAAATAGTCAGCTGGGTATATAATTCGGCTGCCGATCCTTTAGCAATAAAAAATTGTCTGACAGCTTGCTTATCTGTTCCAAGTTCATCTCCTTCAGAAATATTACTAGGAATACTAACAGAAGATCTTCTTATTTGATCTTTTAATCCAAAATCTTTTTGAAATGACTTGTTATCACCTGTTAATCTGTAAATTGATACAGCAAGTTCTACAGACCTATGCCAAACTTTCAAATTTTCATAATTACTCATAGCACAACGAGATTTAATTATTAATAATTTATTCCAAATCAAATTTAAGGATCATTAATTTAAAGTCAAAATAATTCATTTCTCAATCGTGAATAGTATGTCGGGTACCATGAGTTCTTCAGTCAAATTAAAAAATTCTTCCCTGCCTCGAGTGTCGTGCGTCGTGTGTCGAGTGTCGTGTGACCATTCTTTAATTTTCCCTACCTTTATCCACAGAAACTAAAATATACTAAGTCATGTTTTCCGGAATTATAGAAACCGCCGCTCAGGTTGTAAAACTTGAAAAAGAAAAAGATAACCTTCATATTACAATGAAATGTCCATTTGTAGATGAATTGAATATAGATCAGAGTATTTCTCATAACGGAGTATGTCTGACCGTCGTCAGGAAAAACAAGGATACCTATACAACTACGGCAATAAGAGAGACTCTTGAAAAGACAAACCTGGGTTTGCTTAAACCGGGAGATAAAGTTAATCTGGAACGGAGTACCCGACTTGACGGACGCCTGGACGGTCATATGGTACAGGGACATGTTGATCAGACTGCAATATGTTCAGGTGTTAAAGAGGCAGGAGGGAGCTGGTATTATACTTTTGAGTATGAACCTGCACAGGACGATTATATAACTGTTGAGAAAGGATCAGTATCCGTTAATGGAGTTAGTCTTACTGTTGTTAACTCAAAGCCAAAATCCTTTGAGGTTGCAATAATTCCTTTCACCTGGGAGGTAACCAATTTTCACCAGATTAAAAAAGGAACTGTGGTAAATATCGAATTCGATATTCTGGGGAAGTATATTGCCAAGATCGTAAAGCAGCAACTAGGGAAATAATTTCTCAGTGGCCCTCTGTGTCTCCTCAGTGTTCCGATAGCTATCGGAACTCTGTGTAACTAAAAATTAAGAACTTACACAGAGATACACAGAGAAGCACTGAGTTACACAGAGAAAATCCAATAGGTTAAAAGGGATAGATTATCTCCTTATCCGCTTCTTCACTATCTCCATCCCTGCCTTTTTCCAGACTATTATTCCCCCGTCGAGAGAATAGACTTTGGTAAATCCCTTTTCGTAGAAAAATTTTGCCACCCTTTTGCTTCTGAAGCCGGAGGTGCAGTAAAAAAAGAGATCACTGTTTTTGTCGATTGAATCCGAAGCAGATTCAAGGTGCCCCGAGGAAGGGATATTTACTGCATCTTTCAGTCTGGACTTTCTGTATTCGAAAAACTCCCTTACGTCAATCAGCACCGGTTTTTCAGCCTTTTGATATGTCAACTGAAATTCAGCAGGACGAAGCGATTTATATTTTAATGAATCCGGAACCTGTCCTTCGGATGTATCGGATAAGATCAGAATAAGTAAAATTATGAAAGAGTAAGTTTTCATAACCTGATTTGTAGTGAAAAATAGAATTTTTTCTTGGATATTCCTAAAGACATCCTCATAAGGTTTATGTTTTGGCAGGAATACCCCTCCGCCCTTCGGGCACCTCCCCCAGGGGGGAGGAAATTCTTTCTTTTTAGTTAAATTCCACTAAAATGCAGAGTATTTTTCCCCCCATTGGGGGGAATTAAAAGGGGGTTCATTCAGCCCAGATGCACTTATTATGGAGTGTCAGGGGGCATAAAAAAGCCACCCTCCCGAGCAGCTCTTTTTACATTTTCACTTTTATGCCTTTATACCGTTGTACCTTCGTACCGTCATACCGTCGTACCGATCTTTCTACTTCTGTTTCATCTTTGCATCCATGCTGAGAGTAGCATGAGGAACAGCCCTGAGCCTTTCCTTGGATATAAGTTTTCCAGTCTCGCGGCAAATACCGTAAGTCTTGTTCTCAATCCTTATAAGGGCAGCCTGGAGATGTTGAATGAACTTCTCCTGACGCTGGGCCAGACGGCCTGCCTCTTCTTTTGACAATGTTGTTGCACCCTCTTCCAGTACTTTGAAAGTCGGGGACGTATCCATAGTATCATTACTCTCTTCGTGAGTTATGCTTGACTTAAGTATCTCATAATCTTTTCTGGCTTTATCCAGCTTCATGAGAATGATATTTCTGAACTCCTCAAGCTCATCATCAGAATATCGTGTCTTTTCAGTCATAATGTGTTTTTTTATCCGGCAAAGGTATTATTTTTTTATTAATTTAAAAATCCACATAAAAATACAATGGCTCAAAGGCACAACGGCGCAACGGCGTAACGGCTTTAAGACATTCCATTTCAAGTTATCCGATATACTAGAACTTTTATCAATTTTGAATTATCACTATATGCGTGGAATCATATAATGAATTCAATAATGTTAAACTAAAATTCGCTGTATTATGGAAAATTTTCTAAAACTTCGTGTTTGGCAACTCGCCAAAGAACTTGCTGTAAGAATTTATAAACTTACTCAAACTTCATCAATTTCAAAAGATTATGGATTAAAAGATCAGATTCAGAGATCTGCAGTAAGTATTCCGTCCAATATTGCTGAGGGGGATGATCTGGAAACAGATAAACAATCTATCCGTCATTTTTATATAGCAAAAGGATCAACAGTAGAATTGTTAACTCAACTTATGATAGCTCAAGAAATTGGGTATCTTGATACTGAAACTACTGATTCTTTGGTTAATGACTGCAAAATAATTTCAGTAATGCTTACAAAACTTATAAAAGCTCGAAGTTAAGACACTCAACGGCTTTGCGCCTTTGTGCCATTGCGCCTTTGTGCCATTGCGCCATTGCACCGTTGCGCCTTTGTGCCATTGCGCCGTTGTGCCGTTGAGCCGTTGAGCCGTTTAATTACTCCTCGCTTT
>JADGNM010000394.1 GCA_017883485.1 Methanosarcina sp. | reverse complement strand
AGAGAAAGGTTTAGAGAGGAATGGTTTGAATAAGAATTAGAAGATATGATTCAAAAAAGCAACCGGAGAAATGAATGAAGCCTTAACCGATGACCAATGTATCGTCTTTAAAGAAAGATTCTACAATCGATCAATCAAAACTCCTGAACGCTTCTTGCATAATTGGAATAAAACTCGTGAAGGAAAAAGTGACCTCCACTCAATTACGAAGGCTTCTTACAGGTTTCCAGATGGCCAAAGAAAAAATGAAAAACTCAGATGACGTGGCCGAGATTACGAAATTAAAGTTGAACCTTGCTTACATTACAGCCCGTAATTCTAACATCATAAGATTAACTGATATTCTCGATTCTATGCTTTCTAGAAATAATGCTCCAGCAAACACGAAAATGGATAGAGCCCGATTTAATAATGTTGTCACGCTGCTCGAGGGTGTGATAGCATATCATAAGCTTGCAGGGGGGCGTGATTAAATGAGTGAAGAAATAATGCAACTTAGGTTTCTTGGCAAAATAATGATCACAGGAGAGATGAAGGTAGTTACAGGTATGCACATAGGTGCTTCTAAAGAGACAGTAAAAATCGGAGGTATCGATAGTCCTGTTGTTAGGGATCCATTGACAAACCTTCCATATATCCCCGGGAGCTCCTTAAAGGGAAAATTGAGAAGTTTATCCGAAAAGGCCCTGGAAAAAGATCTCTCCATAGTGAGTCGCAATCCAGATATTGCTATCCATGTATGTGATAAAAAGGATTGTGAAATTTGCAGACTTTTTGGAAGCAGTAAAAAAGTCGAGAATAACGAACAGAAACACATCCCTAGCCGCCTGATAGTCAGAGACATGCATCTCTCAAATAAAGAGGAGCTTGAAAATATTGAAACTGATTTGCCTTATACGGAATGGAAATTTGAGAACAGCATCGATCGCATAACTTCGGCAGCAAACCCAAGACAAATAGAGAGAGTTCCAGCAGGTGCTAAATTTAAGTTTGAACTGGTTTATGATGCTGAGGATAAAAATGAACTTTTAGAAGACATAAAAAGGATAGAAATGGCTTTAAAGCTCCTCCAGCAGGATGCTATTGGAGGTCACGGATCAAGGGGTTATGGTAAAGTCGAAATTGAGAAAATCACCTACGAGGGATATCCGAGAAGATATTATCTTTCGGGAGACGAAAGTTTAATTTTGAAAGGTGAATCTTTCGAAAATTTAGTAAGCGCTTTTGTAGGAGAACAGAATGCCTGAAAATGTCAAAATTGTGAAGCTCTGCTTTACCTCCCCGCTGCACGTAGGAGAAGTTGGAATCGGGCTTGAAGAAAACAGTCTTTTATTGCATTCGGACACCATATTCAATGCTATTTGTAATTCCCTTGCAAAGCTCTACTCCAGAGAAACGGTAACAAAGATGCTGGAAAATTATTTAAGTGAAATGCCGTTCAGAATATCCTCCGGTTTTCCCTTCATAAACGATACTCTTTATTTTCCAAAACCAATGAGTAGAGCCGATATAGATCCAGAATTGCCTCAGGATTATCTTAAGAAGCTAAAAAAGACAAAATATCTGACTAAACCATACTTTGAAAAATGGATTCGTGGTGAGCGATTCTCAAAAGAGGAGCTCGACAAAATCACGGGAAATAAAACTGTAGTTTTGTGTGAGGATTCTGACGAAAAATCTGACAAAACTCAAGAAAATGTAAACCCTGAAGCAAATGAGGACGTCCCATCTAAATTCGGCAGTGACTTCCTTCTTCCAAAAGTGTCAGTCAGCAGGCAAGACGCCACCTCAAGCATTTTTTTCTTGGGTTCAGTTCATTTCAATAAAAAAGCAGGTATCTGGTTTATTTTATACTGTACTGATGAAAATTGGAAAGAAAAAGTGCTCTCAGCTTTACGCCTTCTCCAGCACGACGGAATAGGCGGTAAACGTACATGGGGGTACGGGAGCTTTTCTCTCCAGGTAGAAAATTTTGATTTGGACATGCCTGCTTCAAAACGTCGCCTTCTTTTATCTCTATTTTACCCAAAAGAAGGTGAAAAATGTTTGTTTTCAGAAAGAAATGCAAGTTGGGGTTTTTCTCTTAGGGGAGGTTATGCCTATCCATATGGTTCAAGCATTTCTCAACAGAAACCTCAACGGCTTTTCATAAAAGAGGGATCCATTTTCGAAACAGAACCAGAAGGGGATCTCATCAAGGATAAGGTAAACTTCGACGGACTTAACGCATTATACCATTATGGGATTGCCTATTCCATTCCAATTGTAGTCAACAGGGGTGAGACCTGATGAAGTGCGAGATGAAACTTCTTTCCCCTTTGCACGTTGGAAATGGAAACGAGCTTAAAATGGTCGATTTTTACTTGGACGAAAAGACATATAAAATCAAGTTCATAAATTTCGACAAATTCATTAATTACTGTATCAAAAAGGACATAGACCTCACTACTAAGGAAATTAGAAACAAAGAGTATAAAACAGGAGAAGACTTTTCGATAACCAAGTTTATGAATAAAAAAAGGATTTATCTTGAAGAAGTTGAAGGTTTAATATCTTATTCAGTGCCTGCAATCATTGAACATCGAAACCGCGAGTCTGAATTTGCTATCCGAGAATTCATAAAGTGCGGAGGTGCATATATCCCAGGTTCCTCTATAAAAGGTGCCATCCGAACAGCTTTTATGTGGCATTACTTGAATGAAAAGCCAGATGGAAAAGAAATAGTCCTTAAATCCCTCGAACCTTGGTTGCAAAAAAACAAAATCTCTGGACACCTCTTTAAAAGCATTGATGACAACATTTCAGCAGTTGTTTTTGGAAAAGATCCTAGAAACGATATTTTTCGAATAATCAGAGTATCTGATACTAACCTCATTAAATATGAGAACCTGGAAGTTTCTGAAATAAAAATAGTAGGGAACTCACAGGAGATTCCAATTTACGTCGAGAACATGAAGGCTGGTGATAATCTTGTTTTTGATATTGATTTTGATGAATTCCTCCTCAACGACAAAGAAGCTAGTGTCGCAACAATTTAATTATAGATCAATTATATAAACGTTGAATTCGTTTATATCTTCATGCTAAATATTAAACTTGATGACGATGAGGTA
>JADGNM010000053.1 GCA_017883485.1 Methanosarcina sp. | reverse complement strand
TGCAAGGGAAGCAGGAATCAGTCAGTCAAAATGGACTTTAAAAGAACTACTGACATTCAGGTGGTTCAAAACACCAATCACATAACACTTGACGACCAATAAAGGCAGCGGACTTTTAATGGAAAATCCACTTGCGACAAATTATGAGGATGTTACCGCGATTCGGAGACTTTGACTTACATTCACAGGCTTCCGGTTGTAGAATAAAGGGTATATATAATTTTTGGTTATTTTTAACATATTTTATCTTCCTGATTATTATGCTTAATGAAAAAAGTACATTTTGAAAGAATTACTGATTTCCTATCTAATTTTTCGATCTGAAGATATATTTTCTTCAATAGATAAATTTGTCCCTTGTATTCTAAAAGGATAACTTTTTATTATTAGCTGTCCCTAAAAGACATAACATTCTACATATATTTACAGTAAATTTAATCTGTTGAGACTTCCAAAGGTAATGTATATATTCTAACAAAGGTTGTTTAATTTTATGAAAGCTATAATCCTTGCAGCAGGAGAAGGGCTTCGTTGCAGGCCTCTAACTCTTACGCGTTCAAAAGTAATGCTTCCTATTGCCAACAGGCCCATTCTGGAGCATGTTATAGGTTCGCTTGAAAAAAATGGAATAACCGAAATTATACTGGTTGTCGGATATGAAAAAGAACGAATAATGGATTATTTCCAGGATGGGCCGAACTTTGGAGTAGAAATAAAATATATAGAGCAGAAGGCTCAGCTTGGCACTGCACATGCAATCGAGCAGGCTAAGAAATTAATCAGTCCTGAGGATTCAGAGTTTCTCGTTCTGAATGGGGATAATCTGGTGGAGCCGAAAACCATAGCTGATCTTCTTAATAATTATGAGGGGGATGCGAGTCTTCTTACAGTCAGAATGGAAAATACCGCAGGTTATGGAGTGGTGTTGAAAGAAAAGAAAAAAGTTACAAAGATTCTGGAAAAAAGGCCTGGCGATATAAGCCGCATTGTAAATACCGGAATTTATATTTTCACCCCACAGGTCTTTGAAACTATTGAAAAGACCCCAATATCTGAAAATGGAGAGTACGCAATAACAGATACTCTCCAGATTATGATCGACGAGGGAAAAACAGTTACTGCCGTCCCGACAGAATCAAAATGGTTGGATGCTATCCACGCCTGGGATCTCTTAAAAGCAAACGCTATAGTCCTGAACTCCGCCAAAAATATGAAAGTTGAAGGAGAAGTGGAAGATGGGGCAGTAATCAGGGGAAAGGTAGCAATAGGGAAAAATACAAGGATTCGCTCCGGAACTTACATCGTAGGTCCCGCAGTCATTGGAGATAATTGTGACATAGGTCCCAACGTTGTTATCCTGCCCTCCACTACAATAGGACATAATGTATCGATCAGGTCATTTACCGAAATCCAGAACAGTATTATAATGAACGACTGCAGGATATACTCTCATGGGCAGATCTCTCATTCAATAATTGGAAGCAACAATACAATTGGTTCAGGTTTGTTCGTTGAAGAAAAAGACGGTCTGCAGATCATCATGAATGGAATTATTCATCGAGCTCCCAGACTCGGTACTATATTCGGAGACGATAACCGGATCGGAAACAGTGTACTTGTGAAAGCTGGGGTAACAATAGCTGTCGACTGCCAGGTGGAATCTGGAAATACTCTATATAAGGATCTGCCCCGTCATTCGGTGGTTGTTTAATCTCAAAAAGGGGTAAAAAAATGTGTGGAATTGTAGGATATGCAGGGGAAAATCCTGCTGAATCTATCATTATTGAATCCCTCAAAAAACTCGATTATCGCGGATATGATTCCGCTGGTATTTCGGTTCTGGGCAGCGGAATCGATACTTATAAATCAGTAGGTAAAATTGTAAACCTTGAAGCCGTTGTCCCGAAAGAAATAAACGGCCATATAGGAATAGGGCATACCCGCTGGGCAACCCACGGACGACCAAGCACGGTAAATGCCCATCCGCATAACTCTGGGAATCCCTGCAAGATTTCGGTTGTTCATAATGGAATTATCGAGAACTACATGACATTGAAAGAGAGACTGACTGCAGAAGGATATGAATTCAAATCTGAAACAGACACGGAAGTGGTCGCACATCTCCTGCACAAACACATATACGGGAAACCCGATGGAAACGAAGCAAAGTGCGATCTCTTTACAGGACTCAGGAATGCACTGAAAGAAATTGAAGGTTCTTATGCCCTTGCCATTCTCTGTGCTGACGAACAGGGAAAACTCGTACTTGCTAAGAAAGACAGTCCACTTGTTATAGGAATTGGCAATGGGGAGAATTTTGCCGCATCGGATGTAACCGCTTTTTTGAATTATACAAGGGATGTCATTTTCGTAAATGATTTTGAAACTGCAGTTATGACTCCTACCAATGTAGAGATCTTTGACAGAGATGGAAAAGTCCGCGAAAAGAAGATAGAGAAAATAGAATGGGACTTTGAAGCTGCCGAGAAAGCCGGTTACGAACACTTCATGCTTAAAGAGATCCATGAGCAGGTGAGTGCAATTCACAATACACTTGCAGGCAAGGTCTCGGAGCTTGAAGGAACGATATCTCTCACAGAGCTTAATATGAGCGATGATGAGATAAGGAAGCTTTCAAGAATTCAGATCCTGGCCTGTGGAACCTCCTGGCACGCAGGGCTGCTGGGAAAATACCTTTTTGAGCAGTTAGCAGGAATTCACTGTGATATAGACATCTGCTCGGAATACAGATACAGAAACCCGGTCATGAATGACGGAACCATGGCTATTGCAATCACCCAGTCAGGAGAAACAGCAGATACCCTTGCAGCCGTCAGGGAGATCATGTCATACAACTGTCCTACTCTTGCAATCACAAACGTTGTAGGAAGCACCATTACAAGAGAAGCTACAAATGTACTTTATACCAAGGCAGGGCCGGAGATAGGGGTTGCGGCTACTAAAACCTTCAGTACCCAGATCACTCTTCTTTATTTGCTTGCCGTAAAATTTGCCCTTGCAAGAGGTAAGCTAAGCCCTGATTACGTTAAAAGATTCATTACAGCAATCCGGAAGGTGCCGGGCCAGATTCAGCAGATTCTAAACCAGAAGGAAGCAATAAAAGAGTGCGCAGAGAACTTTGCAAATGCAAGAAGTTACTTCTTCCTCGGCAGGCATCTGAACTATCCGATTGCCCTTGAAGGGGCTCTCAAACTAAAAGAAATTTCATATTTGCATGCAGAAGGCTTTGCCGCTGGAGAGCTTAAGCACGGGCCAATAGCCCTGCTTGAAAAAGGAACTCCTGTAGTCACAATTGCAACAAGAGGACAGACTTACGACAAAGTGTTGAGTAATATAAAAGAGGTAAAAGCAAGAGATGCGACCGTCATAGCGATTGCCGATAATACCGACATGGAAATCGGTAAGTATGCGGATATAGTTCTCACAGTTCCCCGGAGTGATGAACTGCTGTACCCTATGCTTAGTGTTGTAGTCCTCCAGCTGCTTGCTTACTATACCGCCCTTGCCAGGGGCTGCTCTATTGACAAACCTCGCAACCTTGCAAAAAGTGTTACGGTAGAATAACTAAAAAAGTTGAGAACTTCGGATTGATAAATAGCGAAAATTCCAGAAATTAAAGGAAACTCAGGTGTGGGATAGATGAAACTCTTCGGATCTTCAGGAATAAGAGGAATAGCAAACAAAGAAATAACGCCCGAACTTGCACTTAAGGTCGGGCTCGTACTGGGAAGCCGGAAAAAAACAGCAGTTATCGGAAGGGACCCAAGAGTTTCGGCTCCCATGATCGAGCATGCCCTGATTGCAGGACTGACCGCATCAGGCTGTGCTGTTACAGAAATAGGTCTTGTTACTACCCCAACCCTTGCATACGCGGCAAGGAATTACGAGTGCGGAGTAATGGTCACAGCCTCCCACAATCCATCCGAATATATAGGAATTAAACTCTGGAATCCTGATGGTATGGCTTTTGATTCCGCACAGCAGGATGAGATCGAAAGAGCTATTGAAGAAGAGAGTTTTACCAGGGTTCCCTGGAACCTTATAGGGAAATTCGAAGAAGACGGGAATGCCATTCGAGATCACATAAATAAGATCAAAAAACTCGTAAAAGGTTCCAGTCTGAAAATAGTACTGGACTGCGGGTGTGGGGCAGGAGGGACAATTAGTCCTTATCTCCTTCAGGAACTGGGTTGCGAAGTAATAACCCTTAACGCTCAGCCTGACGGCCACTTCCCTGCGAGAAATCCGGAACCAACTGATGAAAATCTTTCTATGCTCAAAAAAGCTGTCGTGGAGTTCGGAGCGGATCTGGGAATAGCTCACGACGGGGATGCCGACAGGATGATGGCAGTAGATGAGAAAGGTAAATTCGTATCAGGAGACGAGCTACTTGCAATCTTCGGACTTTATGAGTGCGGAAGCAGCAAGGGAACTGTGGTTGTGCCTGTAGACACTTCCATGATGGTTGACGACTATCTGGAGGGTTCCGAAATCGTTAGGACCAGGGTTGGCGATGTCTATGTTGCGGAAGGCATTAAGCTGTGCGGAGCAATCTACGGAGGCGAGCCTTCAGGAAGCTGGATTTTCCCGAAGATTTCCTACTGTCCGGATGGAGTTTATGCAGCCGCAAGACTTGTAGACATTGTTAGTGAGAAAAAATTAAGCGAGCTCAGGAAAGAACTTCCCTGTTATGCCACAAAAAGAGGGACTCTGCCCTGCGCAAACGAGAAAAAGGCAGAGCTAATGAAAAAAGTAAAAGCGAAGCTTGAGCCGCTAGGGGAAGTCCTCGATATCGACGGCATCCGTGTGGAAATGGAGAACGGCTGGGTGCTTGTCCGCCCCTCGGGCACGGAGGCAAAGGTTAGAATCACGGCTGAAGCTCGGGAAAATGTCGATGAGCTTTTTGAGTTGGCTGAAAAAATAGTGAGGGAGGCGCTTAAATGAAAGCAGTAGTCCTTGTGGCAGGAAAAGGCACAAGGATGGAGCCTCTAACTTCTGACTGTCCTAAAGTCATGCTCCAGGTAGCAAACAAGCCCATCCTTGAGCATATCGTAAACTCAGCCATAGATGCAGGCATTGAGGGCTTTGTCTTCATTACAGGATACCTTGAACAGCAAATTCGGGAGTACTTCGGGGAAGGAAGTAAATGGGGAGCGAGTATAGAGTATGTCCCGCAGAAGGAACAGTTAGGCACTGCAGATGCAATAGGTTATGCAAAGGGACATGTTGAAGAGGCTTTCCTTGTACTTAATGGAGACATGTTAATTGGCCAGGAGGATTTAAAGGCCCTGCTTTCTAGGACAGAGGAAGCTGTGATTTGCGTAAAAGAGGTGGATAACCCATCTGATTTCGGAGTGCTTGAAACTGAAAATAATAAAGTGGTAAGGATAATTGAAAAACCTAAAAACCCTCCGACTAATCTCGCAAATGCCGGAATTTATCTATTCAGGGAGTCAATTTTTGATTTCATTGACATAACTCAGCCGTCAGTAAGAAATGAATTCGAGATTACGGATTCCATCCAGATGTTGATAGATAGTGGAGCAGCTGTGGGTTACAGCCCTCTGGAGGGCAGATGGATAGATATAGGATATCCCTGGGACCTTCTGAAAGCAAATGAACAGCTCCTTAAAGACCTTAAAGGCAGTTGCGAAGGCACCGTTGAACCCAATGCAACCATTAAAGGTGAAGTTACAATTGGAAAGGGCACCTTTGTCAGGAACGGCTCTTACATTGAAGGACCTGTTGTAATTGGGGAAAACTGCGATATAGGACCTAATTGTTATATCCGCTCTTCTACTGCAATCGGGAACAATGCCAGAGTCGGAAATGCCGTTGAGATCAAGAATACGATTATCATGGAAGGTACCCATGTAGGGCACCTGAGCTATGTAGGGGACAGTGTAATTGGGCGCCGTTGTAATTTCGGAGCAGGCACAAAGGTTGCCAATCTCCGCCATGATGGGAAAAATATAAAAGTAAGGATAAAAAGCAAGCTTCTCGATTCTGAAAGAAGAAAACTCGGAGTGATCATGGGAGACGACGTGCATACCGGAATCAATACAAGCATAAATATTGGTGTGATGATAGAAAAAGGTAAATCTACATATCCGGGAGAAATTGTCAAGCGGTAAAGCAATTACAACCTTGAATATTTTTATCAGCTTATGAATAAAGCTGCTTCACAGCCCAGGCTCTGCATTTCGGAAGAATCCTTTGGCTTCTACCTTCAGAGAATCTTCATTCATGCTATCCACTGCTTCCCTTAAAGGATCATTCGAATCAAGTATCTTTCTCACTGTCTGCTCATCGGTTTCCACAATTATTGAAGGCTCGAACTTTGAGTAGGGGTCATCAGAAGTATCATACCTGTAAAAATCTCTTACTTTCCCTCCTGTCATAAGAAAAGTCATATAAAGCATCTCGCCTTTTTCAAGTTTGATTCTCCCGGCAATTTGTTCACTTCCCACAAGCCTTTGAAAAAGCATGGGAACTTCATCGAATTTCTGGTTGTAAAGATCGGCTTTTATGCTCATCTCTGAAAAGAGATCATTCCCAAGATTAGAACTAGCAGGTGCTTTATACAGATCAGCTCCCCTGATTGCCGGATCGACTGCACCTGCTAATGGGATAAATAAAAGTACAATGAGAAGGAAAGAACTCAAAGCCATATTTTTAATGCAAGATACCATAGTTGAGAATAAGAGGCAGGAATATAAAAAGATTGTCAATAATAATTCTAGTTAAAATTAATGCTAAGTGTAGATGAAAAATAAGAAACTAAGTAAAAATAAAAAATGAATTTACCGTGAATGATCATTTAAATGACGGTAAATCATCAAAGTTTAAGAGATGGCCTGAACACTTCGGAACAGTATTTATCAAAGACCTGATCTTCAACCTGCTCGCAGATTTTTTTATAGTCTTTTGATTTCGGATCGTGCTTACTCATCGTTTTCTTGACTTCAGCATTCATCTTATCAAGAGTTTTCTGGTCGAAACCTTCTGTATTCTCCATAGTAAACATAAAAACCATGCTCTGAAATTACCTTATCTGCTACTTAAGATTCTTAATTTATTAGCCTTCATTTCATAGGCATAATACAACTGTACAAATTTGAACTATAATGAATTCATCAGTCGGTTAATTATTGAATATTCTTTACAGATTTTAAACTGTGCTCGAAAATTATTCTGATTAATAATTGAGTTTTATATTATTTTCTCTAATATATTAGCTTTCTCTCTTAGATCAGACCTTTATGCATATGTAAATTAGGTCAGAATCATGAAATTCAACGTTAGAACTTCTAGAAAGCATATTATTTAATATAACCGATAATCAGTATACTTCAAGAGCTAATCACCTATTTGTTTACTCATATAAATATTTTACACTCATCTGAGATCCATCGAGATACATAAATTTGTACAATGAAATTTGTACAATGGGTACTGGCATATATAATTACCTGAATCCTGATAACAGACCGACGGATAAGTTGCCTTAAGAGTGCTTAAGATGCTTAATAGTGTTCTTGATGGGAATGTTTTAGAAATATTCCAGTTTGATCTGCTAGTAAGATCTGGCTTTCGAAGTTGAATACCCGGATTGGTCTTAGGGTTAATTTTATTAGCTCGTTGGATTACTATAGCGGTATAGAAAAGCATCCGAGTTGATAACGAAGTGCGACCTGTCTCACAAAGAGTGAATGCAAAAAAGACTCATGAAAGCAATACCGAATTTGGGAAATCAACCTCTGAGCTCCTTATTCTGAAGCCTGAAGGCTATCCATTAAGCGGCATGATGGACGAATATCCGGTGATTGAAAACCGGGATGTTTTTGAATTTTACGCCAGGGAGCAATGGAATGGACACGTTGCGCGTAAGGGAGATTATCTTTTTGACCGGAGGATGTTCCCTAATTTTGCTTATCGGATTATAGACGTGGAACCTGCAGAATCAGTAATAGGAAATTCAACCTCGATTATTGTAACTGAAGAGGAAAACGGCCTTCCTTCCTCATCAGAGATAAAAAGTAGTGTTAGATTCGAGGATATAATTGGACAGGAACTTGCAAAGCAGAAATGCAAGCTGATAGAACGCTTTCTGGAAGACCCCGAACGCTTCGGGAAATGGGCGCCAAGAAATATCCTATTTTTCGGGCCCTCTGGCACCGGAAAAACTATGCTTGCAAAAGCCCTTGCAAACAAGACCGATGTGCCCATTATTCCTGTCAAAGCTACCCAGCTAATAGGAGAATATGTAGGAGACGGAGCCCGCCAGATACACCAGCTTTACGACCGGGCAGAAGAGATGGCACCCTGTATAATTTTCATCGATGAACTTGATGCAATAGCTCTGGACAGAAAGTTTCAGGAATTGAGAGGAGATGTAAGTGAAATCGTAAACGCTCTTCTTACAGAGATGGATGGTATAGTGGAACGCGACGGAGTCTGTACCATATGCTCTACAAACAGGATCCACACCCTTGACTCTGCTGTAAGGAGCAGGTTTGAGGAAGAGATTGAGTTCGTTCTGCCCGGAGAAGAGGAAGCCCTTCGCATATTCGAGTCAAACGTAAAGACATTCCCCTTGCAGGTTGAAGACTGTAATTTCCGAGCCCTTGCAAAGAAATCAAAAGGACTTTCAGGCAGGGATATTGTTGAAAAAGTATTGAAGACTGCCCTTCACAAGGCAATTATCGAAGACAGAGAAATAGTAACAGGTAAGGACTTTGAAGGAGCCCTTGAAAGACTCGGCAGAAAAGAAATTGGGAGTGATCCCTCTGAACTATATGTATAAGCGGCTAAAACTTATTTAAGTAATATACTTCTAAGCATGTATACTTACACGCTTTTTCAGTCTTATGAGTTTGGAATAGTTTTATGTATAAAATCGCTATTGTCTTATCAGTATAACTGGTTGAGCAAGGTCTTAACCAGATCTGAAATAAACACAAAAGGGATCCTCATGAACGAGATACGTGAAGTTGACAGGTTTGAATGCCAGGTTATAAACGTTATTCAGAACCTGATCTGGAAAGGTGTAACAGTCGAAGAAAAAAGTACCAAAGGCCGGGTATATTTTGGGAGAGTTGATGGTGAGCTCGGTATAAATCTTGGCAGCCCTCTCTATTTAGGTGTAAAGCCTGTTTATGATGTAGAAGACCGGACAATGAGAGTTACACTTTACGACGTTGAGAACAAAAAATTGGATTGGACTCTAATTTGAGTTAATAGGATTATTAATGTAATCTTATTTATTAAATATTTATACGCTATGAGAAATGAGTGTTAAAAGCCTCATTCCGGCCTGTACGGCACTTCAACTTCCATAAGGTCTTCGGCTACTACCACATTTTTAAATATCTTTATTGAGTCGTTCAGGATGGGCTCTACATCATCTGTGTAGCGAGAGCTTATATGAGTAAGGATTAATCTCCTGACCCGGGCTTCTTTTGCAAGGGCTGCAACTTCTCCGGCTGTCGAATGCCCGGACTCTTCTGCCCAATCTGTCATTTCGTCAGAAAAACTGCAATCATGGATCAGGAGATCAGCATCCCTGCTAGCTTCAAGGATGGATTCGCAGGGTCGGGTATCCCCGCTGTATACGACAGTCCTTCCAGGTCTCAAGGAGCCCATTACATCCTCCGGTTTTACGAATTTTCCATCGATTTCAAGAGAATTTCCTTTTTGCAGTTCTGCGAAAAGTGGGCCGGGAGGGATCCCAAGTTCGACTGCTTTCTCCCTGTTGAAACGCCCGGGGCGAGGATTTTCTATAAGTGCATATCCCAGGCTCGGGATACTGTGTTCGGTCTTTAAAGCCCGGATTACATAATCTTTTCTTTCCACAATATCCCCCGGCTTCAACTGGATACCGTATATCTCATATTTGAAGTTGAAAAAGCCAAAGGCCTTAAATAGCTCAGTAAATTCCCTGGTCCCTTCGGGGCCGTAAATAAGAAGAGGTTCTTTTCTTCCAATGAAAGACATGGTCTGGATAAGACCCGGAATTCCCAGGAAATGATCAGCATGGAAATGACTTACGAAAATTGAGGATAAACTCATCATCCCAGTCCTTGCCCGCATCATTTGCTGCTGGGTGCCTTCCCCACAGTCAAAAAGAAGGAGTTCTCCTTTGCGGTTGACCATGATTGCAGAAGGATTTCTGTTGCGGGTCGGAAGAGAGCCTCCAGTACCAAGAAAAATAACGCGAAGCATACTGAACTCAGTAATACTCAGGAGTATTTATTAATTACCACTATGAGCCCAATGAACCCCTGCTGCATTCAAACTATTTAAACTTGACTTCCCTTCTCGGAAAAATGTTTAATTTAGGAGTTGCCAGGTCTTCAAAGTCCAGATCCCCCCGTAATTGCTGGGAATTTCAAGCTGGACTTCCAAAAGTTGACAAATTTGGAATCCTGCTCATCTTCCCAGGCCCCAAGCTTGTGAAGGGGAGAAGTTCAAGTTTGCTTTCCACTCTTTTAAACTCTTTAAATTTATGAGTAACGATACATGTCGAAGCTCCAATAAGTATCTTATATCATCAAACAGATGTGGAATTGTATAATAAAAATACGAAAATATATTTAGAATCAAGACCTTGTAATTGGAATCAGGAACCAATAACTTGAAACATGTTCTGCGAAACGTTTCTGTTAAGAAAAATATACGGATTTTGGATCTAAAGGTACAAACAGAATACATCGGTTCTGCATAATTTTCACAATATTATATATGCTAAAAACACGTTAACATTCTCCAGCTTACACATTTCTATCAAAAAAAATCAAATTGCGGGCGGCCACCCCAACCTAAAGGATGGGGTATGCAAGGGCCGCCCGCCGTTATCTTGGAATTGTTTAGTGTTCTATGACAAGA
>JADGNM010000393.1 GCA_017883485.1 Methanosarcina sp. | reverse complement strand
GCGTGAGTGTTTATGAATTTGAAGTCCGTTATCTGGATATTTTAAAAATGGATGACGGAACTCGATTATATGTTTTGAAACTGGGAAAGGTGTGCCCTTTTTTGAACGAAGAAACTAAAGAATGTGAGTGCCGGAATTTCAAGCCAATATTTTGTAAAGTATATCCTGTCATTTTTACAGTTGAAGCTCGGAAAATAAATTTTACAATAGATAACTGGTGTAAGTTATCAAGAAGAAAGGCTTTTAGGACTTATTTTGAAAAAGCTATACCTCTTTTGTCGAGTCTTCCAATACCTGTAGAATGGTTCACTTATGTGGCTAGCTATGATAATTTCTGCTTTGACTATAACCAGCTGGAAAAATACGGGAGTAAAAAGAAGTACGAGATTTTTTCACTTGATGAAATATTGAGTTCGGAGAAGACTGAGATAGAAACTGCCAGTTTATGCATTAATTTTAACGAGAAAGCCGAAGAATTCATATTTTGATCGTATCGGGAAATTGCTTAAAATTTTAACTTTCCAGTAGGCGTTATGTTTTTTGATTTAATCCGATATTTCCATTACTTTCTTTATTTCCGTTTATCGGAATTGTGAAAGCAAAAGTGCTTCCCTCTTCAGGACTGCTCCTGAACCATACATATCCGCCGTGCAGGTTGACAATCTGCTTAACTAACGAAAGACCTAGCCCCGTTCCCTTCGATCTTTTGGAGGAAAATGAATCAACCTGGCTGGATGGTTTAAAGATTTTGATGTGGTCTTCAGCTTTGATACCTATTCCTGTATCCTTAACTGTTATTTCCACCATATTTTCTTTTTTTCTTGCTCCTATTTTTACAATGCTGTTCTCATAGGAAAATTTTATAGCGTTATCCACGAGGTTGTACATTATCTGAATAAATCTATCTTCGTCAGCACGGATGCTATTAAGCTTGCTGTCCATATCGATTTCAATTCTAATATTTTTTCGGTCAGCGATCGGAGACAGGAGGTTTTGTATTGTTTTAAGCCTGGTAGCAAGGTCAAAATCTTTATAATTAAGCTCTAGTTTTCCGGCTTCTACTTTTGAAAGGTCCAGAATGTCATTGATCAAATGGAGAAGATGATTTCCGCTTTTCGAAATGTTACCAACGGCCCTTAGTTGTTTTTCGCTCAATTCTCCATATGCCTGCTCATGCAACAGTTCAGAAAAGCCTATTATTGAGTTGAGCGGAGTTCTGAGTTCGTGGCTCATATTTGCCAGAAACTCGCTTTTGGTACGGTTTGCGACTTCAGCTATTTGTTTTTCCTGAAGAAGTTTTTCAGCTGTTTTCCTCTCCGTAATCTCCCTGCAAGTTTCAAGAATCCCTATAATCTTTCCATTCTCTTCAGTCACAGGGAGTCCCTGAACAAACCAAACCCTACCGTCCTTTGAAGTGGATTCTCCAGACTTTTTGCTCCCGGTTACAAATATCTGCTCAAGCTGCATATTTTCAGATAAATCACTTATGACAGGAGCGGATTTAAGGCATAGTCCCACTACCTCTTGAAGACCCTTTTTCATGTACTCCAGGGCAGCCTTGTTCGCCCAGATAATATTGAGATCAGGATTTACGAAAACAACCAGTTCGTTCAGGGAATCGAGAAGCACTTTCTTTTCTCTTTCCTGTGACTTTAATTCCTGTTCTGCCAGATAGATTTCATTTAACATCCCGTTTATTTCCCTTGCTAAGCGAAAAAGCTCATCATTGTCTTCAAGAGTTAGTCTTTTAGAAATATCTTTTTCCGACCTGACTTTAGTAACAAAATCGTCGATTTCAACCAGTCTTGAAACGAAAAGCCTGTCGAGCGCAAATTTCACCCCGGCTCCTGTCATAAGAACGGTTAGTAAAAGGAATAAGTACATCTGATTCAGGGTTTTTTCACCACTTTTATAGAGGTCTCTTGGAAAATCCGCTCTTACAACAAGGGCAGGCTGGCCTGAAATATCTTCGAATTCAAAATAACCTGATATGCTCTCTTTACTACGGCGTTCAATAACAGTGTTCCCAGTGGCCTCGGAGAAGTTTTTTAACTTGTTCTGAAAATCGGGAGGCATGTCTAAATCTGCCCTATACATTAAAAGGGATGAGCGCGTAATGTCTTCAAAATCCCGAAGAAGGGCTTTGTCAAAGTATCGTCCGAAAATCAGAGTTCCTCTTGAAGGTCCTTGATACTTTGTCGTAAGGATAGGATGACAGGAGATAAACATAGGGTCTTTGTCGAGTAAAACAAAACCTTTAATGGTATCGTTTTCTGATTTAGTGAGAAGATTACCGCCTTCTACCATTTTAAGAAGCTCTTTTGGAACCGGTATTTCCTTTCCTGTATCAACATCCACTGATTTCGCGTACACTACAGTTCCAGCATTATTTATGAAAACCATCAAATTAACTTTAATTCCGGTAAGAGTTTGATTCTGAATGTCCACGTCTATAAATTTATAATTCTTGTCTTCGATAAACTTGTATGTATCGTCCCAGCAAGCCCAATCCTGTACCATATAATCAAGATAGCGCTGCTCAGTTGAAACTGCGTTTTGTACCCTTTCTACATTCTTCAACGTGTCATTCTGTTCAAGCTCTAAAATGTTGGAAACCTGCATACTATGGGTTAAAGTAAATGCAGCAGTAAGCACGGCAAAAATGAAAAGGGTTATTATAAGAACCTTTTTACTAATATCTATTCTGGACACCCCAGGTAACTTAAAGATTAGAGGGAGCTTGAATGTAATACGCTGCTTAGTATTAAAAAGAAGAGAAAGTATATAAGATTAAGTAGACATTGTAAATAAATTCGAAAGCAAGTTCCACTTTTAATTTTGCCGCTTCACAGAATGTCATAGAAAATAATTTTAATGAGTTTAAATCATCAATATCAGGAAGTTAAAATACTTCTTCCAGGAACTGAAAACCTGTTTCTTTATTAGTTTTTAAAATTATAAAAGTTTTTTTAACCAAGTTTCTTCCACCTGCCACATATCATAGTTTGTATTATGGCAAGAAACAACGATTTTTTTGACGTTTTTTGGCCGGAATAAAATGAAGAATAACCCGCTTAACTGATTTATATGAAGAATTTCATAAAATTGTTTACGTTCGTA
>JADGNM010000392.1 GCA_017883485.1 Methanosarcina sp. | reverse complement strand
ATCATGACTCAGAACTGAAATTTGTTTACCTGTAGTTGCATCCCATAAACTTGTATTGTCAGCACTCGCTATAGCAACGTATTTTCCATCAGGACTGAATGCACTGATACTGACAGAACTATCGTATTTCAGAACTGAAATTTGTTTACCTGTAGCTGCATCCCATAAACTTGCTGTATTGTTGGAACTTTTTGTAGCGATATATTTACCATCAGTACTAAATTTAACATAATATACTGAACCATCATGACTCAGAACCACACTTTTTTGAGGCAGTAATGCTGATCCCTGACGTATTAACTGATCAGCCTCCACTGTCCTATGAATTCGAAATGATTCGATAGCAAGAAGAACACTTTTATCTATATTTTTGGCATCTCCTTGGAGAATATTAGATTGTAGGTTTAAATATGAAACACGAGCTTGCTGTTTTTGCTGTTCGGTCTGATCCAATTGATAGAATAAAATTCCAGCTAGAATTAAAATAACAATAGAGATGGCTGTAAGTCCTTTAATAATGCGGTTTCTGCTTCTTTCTTTTTCTGCCACCCTTTCTTTCTCTACCGCCCTTTCTTTCTCTGCCGCCCTTTCTTTTTCAGCCCGTTCTCTCTGTGCTAATTCGGAGCTTGCTTTGATGTATTTTATCTCACTTGGATTTAATTCTTCATTATATTTTTCCAGCCAATCTTTTGCTTCTACTAGGGGAGCACCACGCAGAAGGTTGCCTTCATCTTCTTTTTTATTCCATTCTTTTATTTTGTCTTCAAGACGTTGTCTCCATGTTAGAAAACCGCGCTGCTCACCAATCCAGGTATGTAGCTGCTCCCATTCGGTTAGTAAAGAATCATGAATTATCTCTACTGTTTTGGCTCCTTCACTTAACTCGCGGTCTGTGACAAGAATATGGGCATCAGCCAGTTTTTTAATCAATTGATGAACGGCTTCTTTTTCATCGTCTCCAGCAAAACTTTCCAAAGGCAGACGGCGAGAAACCTGAAAATCTCTCTCATCGTAGTGGATTAAGCGGGTAAAGATTTTCCGGGCTAATTCTTTTTCTTCTTCCGTATTCAGACTGTTATATGTCTCATTAGCCCACTGCCCTATAGCTCCAGTGACACGACCGATTCTGCTATAGCCTTCATGAGTTAGCCTCCCATTAGATCTAAACTCCCAGAGTTTAGTAAGAGTAAACTCAAGCAAGGGAAGAGAGTTATTTGTATTTTCAAGATCATTTATTATTACATCTTCTAATCCGGTTTCTATTTCGATGCCGGTAATATTTGCAGGTTTTTCAATAGCTTCCCTCATCTCTTCTTCAGACATCGATCTGACGTTTGCCTGTCCCCCAATTAGAGAATCCCCAAGCAGAGAGTTAAGTAGAAAATCGTAGTAGTCCCCTCTAACAGTAAGCAGTAAGCTTATTTTCAATTCACTCTTCAAAAGATTATATATTTCCTCAATGAATTTTGTTTGCTTAGCCTTATTGAGGTTTGCGAATAATGTTTCAAACTCATCAGCATAAAGTACAAGTCTAATCTCAGGCTTTTTTTCCAGATGTGAACGTATACCTTCCCAGAGGTCATCCTTTTCAATATGAATTCCAGATTTTAACAGAGCCTGTTTCAAGGATTCATCCGGGTCATCGGAAACATCATCGGGTCGGAAAGTAACAACTTGCGCATTTTCGAATCCGACAATCTCACCTCTTTTAATTCGAGGCAAGAGCCCGGCAAATACCAGTGAGGATTTACCGCTGCCAGAAGAACCAACTACTGCAAGAAACCGGGGATTTCTTCGCAACTGTTTTCCAATTTCCTGAACAAGTTTATCTCTTCCACAAAAGAGGTCTTCGTCTTCCCCTCTGAACGAAAATAAGCCTCTGTAAGGGCAGATATCCTGCATTTTCAATTCCGGGCAAATTGACTGTAATATTTCGCTGGGGATAGCGAATGCTACATTTTTAAGCTTACCTAATGAATCATTTCTAATGGCACCTACAATAATTCCGATAACGCGGTTCTTGGAGTTATCCCATAAGGGTGCACCGCTAAAACCTGCAGTAATTTCGTTTGAATCTATCTGGAGTAAGGAGTTGCCTCTTTCAGTTACCTTTCCAAGGATCTCTCCATGACCCCAGATTCCTTTAATTTCTCCAACAGCAGGAAAACCAAAAGTGCATACTTTGTGACCATTAACCCCTGCTGAAGAACCAAGTGATAAAGCTTTAACATCCGATGTAAGTTCGTCTTCTAACTGGAGTATTGAAAGGTCTTCTTTATCAAGACCATGCCATCTCTCTGGCATGACAACGGCATTACACTCTTTTCCATTTAGACAAAAACAAACCCTTACTTTGTTACCTGGACCTGAGCCCATATTCTTAATTACGTGAGCACAGGTTGCGATCAGGTTATTAGAAATGATAACACCGGTTCCAGCAACAATGCCATCATGCCTGATAATCTGAACAATTCCCTCAGTTAAATCTTCAGGTATCATGAAGTCCACACTTGTTGAATTATCCCCTTGTTTTAGGTGCAGATTTAAAATCAGGCACAAGAATTAAAGTGATTTCAATTCTTCCAGGTCAAAGTCACTTTAAAATTAGCACCCGTATTCGCTGATATAAACATGCCCGCTTTTAAGTCCATTGAAATGCCAAAAGAAACTTCAACTTCTTCGGGTTGCTTACTGAGATCCTTTAGCCTATTCAAAATGGTATTCGCAACCGGTTTTACAATATTAAGTGATTCTTCAAATGTTTTATTTGAGATATTTACAATCTCACGAGATGTAGATCGCGGTGAGACACGAATCATTTCCCCTTCAACTTCAGTCTCTTCTGCTTCAATTAATATATTACTGCCATCTTCCAGAGTAAATTCAACAAGCTGTGTCATAGTAAACCTCAATTAAACATTATTTCACATTTAAAAAGATTATCTCGGTAAATAATTCAATTATGTTTACATTATGTTAAAAATAACTATCGAATTTACACGAAACAGAGGTTAGGAATATAGGTAAGATGAATAGCATGACTATGTCATATTAGACAGTTACTCCAATAGCTGTCATCGATTTCACTGCAAACATAATATTTGGCGTATGAGGTCAATGATGATGCTTTA
>JADGNM010000052.1 GCA_017883485.1 Methanosarcina sp. | reverse complement strand
GAGAGATAATTTAGGACGATGACCTATACGAGCCATATATATTATTATATTGTTATTATTATATTAATTTATTTAAGATATATGGAATCGATGCACTAGTGTCGCGAATATTTAATTATGGAACATAATTTGGTTAACTTCTCACCTGCATAAAGGTATTCTGAGCTTACTCATTTGATCCACAATTAAATTTTCATGATACTAGGCGCTTTTTTATACTGTTCCTAAATATTTTCGCAAATGAGCTCATTGATTAAGTTCAAATAAATTGTGTTTTGCCTAGGTTATTTCGTTACGACTCCTTAGTACTCGCTGCGGAATAACTTGATTCCATTTTTACACTGTACTTAAATATTTCCACAAGCGGCTTCGCCTATTTTGCTTAAAAAATATAAATGTATTCCTCAAGTTATTTCGCTACGACTCCTAGCGGTAGTTTTGTTGGAAATGTTGGCGATACCCCTAGAATTAAATATTTTCAAAAATCTTCATTTTTCATATGTCGATCCCATATCTCAAAGTAGTTGCTTAATTTATCCATCAGACCTGAATAAGTGCTTTTCTGGTCCGGAACTCCATTAAAAGCTTTGAAGGTCTTTAAGATTTTGAAGCAGCAAGTAAGTTACAGACCAGTAGGTTTACAAGTGCATATTGCATACTGCTAACTATAAAAGTTACAGTGGTCACAACACTTTTCGGATAGGCTCTTAGCTAGAGAAGTCTTATTTTTTATGGAAAATGAGGAAGTGCAGAAAACAATGGCCGAAGATCGTTCAAATGATATAAAACAAAGTTCAAGTGACAGAAACAAAGTGCTTGGAGAATTTAATAGGCTGCTTGAAGAATTTCTGGCAAAAAGCAATACTGTTCAGGATTTAGAGCATTTAGGGAGCCAGAGTGGTGAAATGATTGCTCTTAACAACGAAGTTACAGCCGATGGCAATATCATTCTTAGGAAGCCATTGCAAAAATATACGCACATTCAACTTGGCCAGGGAATTATAGCCGAAAATACCCCAATTGCCGGCTACATGGCGCAAACTACAGAAATCAAGGTTAAGAATCAAAGTAAAGAGGTTCAGAGGACAAAGGTCTTTTTCTCGCTGATCTCTCAGTTGGAGGGGCCGGAAAAAGAAGAATTTATGGAAAAAATCATTGACTTTGCCTGCAATATCCAAAACGAAGATTTGCGATCTGAGATCCTTTCCCAGCTTATTTCGATTATGGAGGGGCCAAGAAAGATATACTATATACAAAAAGTCCTTTACGCTACCTCCGATATTCAGGATGAAGACAAAAGAGCCCTTGTTCTTTCTTCGCTTGCCCCCCATCTGAGAGGGCGGGGCAAAGAAGAACTTATTGAACATATTTTTGACTTCTCCTCCAAGATTCAATCTGAAGATGCAAAGTTCCAGATCCTTTACTCACTTATTCCGCACGTGTACGGCTCAAAAAATGAAGTAATTATGGATAAAGCTCTTGAGCTTGTAACTGGGATTACATCTCAATATAAAAGGGTAGAATCCTATTCCCTGCTGCTTCCATACCTGAATGAGCAAAAGAAAGAGGAAATTATTGGACAAGCCCTTGAATTAGCTTGCAATCTTAAAGACAAGGACATGAGGCCGCAGGCCCTTTCATTAATGATTCCCTATCTGGATGAACCCAAACAAAAAAAGATTATAGAAAAGGCTCTTAATCTTGCACGTGGGATCCAGTCCGAATACCTAAGAGAACAGGCTCTTTCTTCTCTTACTCCATATCTCGATGAGCCAGGAGAATAAGAAATCATGGAAAATAATCCTTAATCCAACTTCCCGTATATGTACACAAAAATGGGCAGTGTGCAATTTGTTCTGTAAATTTGAAATTTAATTTTTTGATACGATCTCACCATTGGTCTAGTAATTTGTTGAATTTACGATTTTACAGAACTTTTGTTACAGTGGCAAAAGTATTAAAGAGACAAGAACTTGAAATTAATCACTAATCAACTTTCTAAACCTAAAACAATTTATGACAAATATTAAGGAGAATAGTCATTTATGCGAATTAAGGGAATAGCTAGTGATACTCTCATTTTTATACTCGAAACCAGCAAGTCCACGGCCCCGCAGGAGTTTGCAGGACTTCTTCAGGAAAAAGATGGGATCATCACTGAAGTGCTTATACTGCCGGGTACCGAATCAAGTGAACAAAACGCAGTCATAAAGCTTTTTATGATGCCGAACGTCAAAGCCGTAGGCTCGATTCACAGTCACCCAGGACCAAACCATGAACCTTCACAAGCTGATCTGCACATGTTTTCAAAAACAGGAAATTGCCACATAATAGTGGGCTATCCTTATGATAGACAGAGCTGGACTTGTTACGACACGGAAGGAAATGTCAGAGAACTCCAGGTGATTGATGAGAAATTTGAGGACTTTGAATGAGCTACTCTTGATGGGGCTGATTTTGAAGGCGCTAACCTTGAAGGAGCAGATTTTAAAAAGGCTAATCTTGAAGAAGCTGACCTTGAAGGAACTGACTTTGTAGGAGCTAACCTTGAAGGAACTGATCTTATAGGGGCTAACCTTGAAAGGGCTGACTTCCAGGGAGCTAACCTTAAAAGAACTAACCTTAGATCAGCTAACCTTAAAGATGCTGACCTTAAAGAAGCTGACTTTGAAGGGGCTAACCTTAAGGGGGCTCTCAATTTATCAATTGAACAGTTATCTGAGGCGAAAACGCTTTACAATGCAAAATTAGACGACAAGCTTCTCATACCACTAAAAGAAAAATATCCTACTCTTTTTGAAAAACCATAGGAGTAGTTGCTGCAGTTGTACTAAAAGACCGAAGAAAACGCCATACTGGGGTTCCATGCACGACCCGTCCAAAAGTCCAGTAGCATAAGTCCACAAGCAAAATAGGGTATTTTAGGGATATTCTAGAGTTGCCAACGCTATCATTTTTTAGATGAGAGTATATAACTAAAAGGGTTCCGTTGCAAAAAATCTTTTCTAATGATATAATAGAATAAAAAGAAAACTAAAGATAGTAATATGCTATCTAATTCCTTTAAATGGAAGCATTATGAAGGAGAAATTATCCTATTAAATGTCAGATGGTACTTAAAATATCCATTGAGCTATAGAAATTTAAAGAAAATGATGATAGAAAGAGGAATTCAAGTTGATCACAGTACTATAATGAGATGGGTTCATCAATATTCTCCTGAAATAGAAAAGAAGATCAGAAGACAGTTAAGACCAACAAACGATTCGTGGAGAGTTGATGAAACCTATATCAAAGTAAAAGGTAAATGGAAATATTTTTACCGAACAGTTGACTCAAATGGAGATACAATTGATTTCATGTTAAGTACAAAGCGAAATCGAAAAGCAGCTATGAGATTCTTCAAGAAAGCTTTGAGTTCTAATCATAATCAAATTCCAAGAGTAATAACCGTCGATAAGAATCCAGCTTTCCACCTGCTATAGATGAACTGAAAAATGATAAAATACTACCTAAAAACGTAGGCATTAGACAAATCAAGTATTTGAATAACATTATAGAACAAGATCATAGATCTATAAAGCGAATCTTTAATCTAATGTTAGGATTTCAGTCTTTTCGATCTGCTAATAAAACTTTAAAAGGAATTGAAGCTATGAATATGATATAATTTACATTCCGGACCCCCCCCTCAAAAAAACAACTTGATTTTTTTATTCATACAGTTTATTGCTAATGTTACCCATGATTATGTGTTAATTATTCAATCTTAATAAAAGTAGTAAAATATGTTTAATTTTATAATAGTTTCTTCAAATTTAGACTTTGTTTTTTAAACTTTTTGGAATTCAAGCCAAAATCATTGATTTTGTTGAGTATGTGTCCTCAGCAGATCCAAAAAGTTTTATCAGTTGTTGAGAAATTCACCTTATTTTTCAGAGGGGGGTCGGAATGTCAATTATCACCTTTGTTAATTAGATCGTCTATTTGATGCAGTAAAAACCAGCCTGCATATAAGAGTACCAGAAAAATTCTACTGTTTTGAAACCTGTTTCCCTTAACAGTATCAGATGTTCTTCAACAGTTATAGGGAAATACTCTTTATCAAAGCGCTCCAGATGCTTCTTTACTTCTTCTTCAGTCCTGCCGCGGCTCAATTGAAAGCTGCCCCAGTACCGTTTTCCTTTAGTGATACCTTCTTCTGTTAGCGGCCTGGTGTTCTCAAAGGTGACGTAAATTCCACCTTCTTTTAGCAGATTATAACACACGCTGGTAGCTCTGGCCCTATCTTCGTGTCTAAGGTAGTGATGACACTGTATAGCCGTGATAACATCTGGTTTTTCCTCTAATTCCTGAGATAATTCCTGTGTAGCGGAGGCTCTTAAGAATTCCAGCCTTTCGGCAGGGTATGAGGATAGCTTCCTTCTCGCTTGGTCAAGCATTCCTTCGGTAGGGTCTACTAAAAGGAATTTGGTATCTGGAAACTCTTTAATTGCTTTATTAACCAGAGATCCTGTTCCGCATCCGGTATCCATCCACACTTTAGTGCTGGATGGGAGCGATTTGATAAGGTTGATGGTCTCCTGATGAAAAGCTGAGTAGTAGGGAAGGATGCTGGATATATTGGCATCGTAGTCTTCAGGGAGATGAGGGGTATAATTTCGGGAAGGCTGTGAATGAGTCATAGCAATAGAATCCTTTGAGTTATTATCTGATCTTTGACTTATTATCTGATAGAAGATTAACTTATTACTTAACGGAAGATTACTTCTTTTTCAGAAATTAATGGGATTAATAGTTTTTCTTAAAAATCACAGGTGTATTCAAGAGTCAGATAAGTATAAATCAACTCCACTTTCTGCTAAGAGCCTATCCGAAAAGTGTTGTGACCGACTGTATCATATAATAGGTAATCTGCACAACCAAAAAGGAGTCTCGGATATAATAGCCCTATCTTTACGACATGCCACTATTGACTTTTCGGATAGGCTTTAAATCAACCCTGGACTTTCTTTCTAAGCTTTTTTGCTTCCTCTGCGACTCCCTTTTTTGCAAGTATTTTTGCTATTAGCTCGACGGCATCAAGATTGCGCACTGCATCATCAAGATACCCAAAAACGTCGCCCTGGTATGCGGAAATCCCGTATTTGTCTTCAAGTTTCTTTACGATTCCCGTCGGTTCAAGCTCTTCGGTACGCAGCCGGATTATTTTTTCAGAGAATTTCTGTTCCGGGCAGCCGCAGTAAGGCGAGTCCCTGCACCCGCAGGTTAAAAAGTCCGAAGCAAAGTTCAACATGAGCTCCCTGATTTTCAGGTCAAGATAGGAAAGGGACTCCCCATCAAAGATTATATCAAGGCCGGCTCCCTGAAAAACCCTGGAAGGCATATTTACGTTCAGGGAACTTCCGATCTGGTTTGCATACTTAAAATATGCAGCATCGAAAAACTCCAGGTTTGTTGCGATCTTCAGGGGATCATTGTTAGCAAGCACGGCATCCCGAATCAGGAAAGCCTTGGATACAGGAATGAAATGTGATGCAATAACTTTCCCGAATTGCGTAAGCGTGATCCTGTTGCCCTTGCGTTCTACAAAGCGGTAGCTCTGCAGGCGCAGGATCAGTTTCTCCAGGTCGAAGCTTCCGAACATCATGTTGTGGATCATTCCGAGGTCCTGAACAGAGGAGGTAACTGCGATGGATGCAAGAATTTCTTCAAGCTGTTCGGCCTCCCCATATTCGACCCCTACGGAAAGCATCTCTCCCTGCAGCAGTCTGATTGCAACTTCTTCTTCAGTATCGGACTGGGAGCCTGAATATGATTTTCCCGGCACGGGCATAAGCACGATAACTCCCCTATCATGATAATCAGGCCTGCCTGCCCTTCCGCTCATCTGCAGGAAGTCCTGCACGGAAATCCAATCAATTCCCATGGCCAGAGACTCGAATATTACCTGGGAAGCCGGAAAATCCACGCCTGCAGCAAGAGCAGCAGTTGTCACGACTACGGGAAGCTGTCCTTTTGCAAAAAGAGTTTCAACCTTTTTCCTTTCGTACTGGGAGAGTCCTGCATGATAAGGGGCTGCCTGAATTGAAAGAGCTCCTGCAAGCTTGTGACAGTTCTTGCGCGAGTTTGTAAAGACAATAGTTTGTCCTCTGTGCCCTTTGGATGAGTGCATTGAATACTCTTCTTTTGCGAGCTGGGAAATCAGCTTTGCCTTTTCGTTTTCCTGGCAGAAAAGGAGGTGCCTATCGAGAGGAACCGGCCTGTGCTCATAAAGGACAAGTTGGGCACTGAGTTTTTTTGCATAGCTTGCAGGTTTTGCAACGGTTGCGGAAAGGTAAATAAATTGAGCTGTCGGAGCCACATAGCGTAACCTTCCTATTAGCCCGTCCAGCCTGTGCCCTCTTTCCTGGTCTTCGAGCATATGTACTTCGTCCACAACTACAGTCCCTATTTTGCCCAGAAAATCGGCGTTTCCCGAGCGGAGCATATGGTCTATGCCCTCGTAAGTTCCTACGATAATATCTGCACTCGGACTGGTCTGCATTTTCACTCGCTGTGAGGTCTTTATGAGGATTGCGCCAATTTTTATTGAGGTAGTAAGCCCAAGCTTTGAGTAGCGTTCACTGAACTGGTCGTATTTCTGGTTTGCAAGAGCAACAAGGGGGACCAGATAGAGCATTTTTCCTTTCTTGTCCAGAAGGTTCTGGACTCCTGCCATCTCTCCGACCAGGGTCTTTCCGGTTGCAGTTGCCGAGACTATAAACTGGTTTTTTCCTTTGAGAAGCCCGGCTTCCACCGAAAGCGCCTGAACGGGAAGCAGGGTTTCGGATTTCTGTAGCAGCATATCCTTGAATTTCTTTGTCAGGGGAAGACTTTTTATACTGACTGTGGCTTCAGAAGGATTTGTCCTGATAGTATCGTAGCGAGTGAATTCGGGATCCAGCCTTTCAGGGCTCAACATCCGGATAGTCCTATCGAGGTCCCTTGTTTTAGAGAGAACCTGTTCCAGAAAATCCACTGACTTTCTACCATAGTTCACATCTGCCGAGCTGACTGCACGCAGGAGTTCTTCTTTTGCACATTCCCAGCAGATAAGTTCATTATGGAACTTGATAGACTTGCTATTTACAAAATTAAAACGTTTATTGATCCAGCAGTGCTTGCAAATTTTAACCCTATCCGCATCAAGTTGAAAGCCCCTGAGCATTTCCAGAAAAGCAGCCTCATTTGCAGGGTTCCCTCCTTCTGCAAGCATTATCCTGTTTGCACTACGTAAAAGCTCTACGAATTCCTGTGGAGGGATAAATTCTTCTTTTTGCTTGCCGGTGAGAAGCCTGATTTTATGAGGGCGTGGCCCTTTGTAACTGTCCTTTAAATGGAGTTCGGCCACATAAAGCGGCTGTTTCATCCGGTCCTTTATAGCCATTATTATTATTTTCGATTTCTCAGCGTAGCTTAGGACCCAGTTCGTCATCGTTTATCCTGATATGAAAGGTGTAAGTAAACTTCTTTTTTCACTCTCGTTTACGTACATGTTCTGCATCTGTCTTTTTTGAGCGACCTTATTATAAGATTGATAATATATATAATTTATTACTTAATAATTATATAAATCAAATGAAGATCTAAAGCTTAATAAAATTTGTAGCGGTTTGTTGAATAGGAAGGAAAGATTACTCTTTCCCTCCCTTCCAGGAACGAACCGTGCGACTTTCACCGCAGTTCGCTCGCGCATTTCACAACCCTTTTTGAGGCCGCACATTACGAAAACAATAGTCTTATTTTCGTTAATGTTGCCTTTGCGATCCGGTTCTGTAGCCAGTTAACATTGATAAATTTATGTCAGTACGCTTCTCGCCATAAGGCGTCGTTGTCGGGTAAGTCGGGAGGATTACTCCTCCTTTCTCCCCTAAGAACTGTACGTGAAACTTTCGCTTCATACAGCTCAAGCATCTCATAACCCTTGTGTTGGGCAGCAGTTGTTTGGTTTGGAGTTAGTTGCATGGTATTGTCTATGACAGTGTACATGCAAATAGATTAAGTTGGATATTCTGTTATCTTCGCGGCTTCCATTCCTGTAATGTAGAGGTATTTCCACTGCATCAGTACTAATATCAATAGGAAGCTGACAGATAGGACAAATACCTTTTTGGTTATCCCATATTTTCTTGAATTTCCCAGAAAGCTTTCTTAAGCCTTGATTGCATTTGCGTTCAGCAAAGTATCTTTTATTGAGGTAAGGATTTTTATCTAATATTAGGTTAATATGTCGGACTATCTTTTTGTCAGATAGTAATTTAAGTTGGAATATTCCAGTTGAAAATACCCATTTTCTGGTACCTTTTCTGAACCAGTATCTATTCGCAATCCAGTATTTGTTTTTTGTAGGATGTCTTCTCTTTGCCCATTTCCAAAGCATGTTCCAGATTATTTGATCTAATTTCTTAAAAGTATCATTGGATACTACACTTTGATGGTAATTTGACCATCCAGTTATGATTGGATTAAGGGTTTTAATTAATGCTTCTTGTGTCCAAGATTTACCTTTTTTGATCACATTACTGATTTTTTCAGTAATTTTCTGAATGGATATCTTGGAGGGTTTAATAAGAAGCTTTTCTTTATATTTTCTGAAATTCCAGCCTAAAAAATCGAAACCATTATTGATATGGGTTATCAATGTTTTGTCATCCGATAGTTCCAAACCTCTATTCTTTAGGAAGTTTTTAATCAGTTCTTTAATTTCTTCTGCTATTTCTTTAGTTTTAGCAGTAACAATAAGGTGAGTAGCCCAAGGGAATTTCACCCCTAGGCCCTCTCAGCACCGGACGTGAACCTCTCAGCTCATCCGGCTCCCATTATCCAGCCTCAGGAAAGATCCCCATTTGCCAGTGGACAAAAAGTTTTGAATCCCTTCTGGCAATTTTACCAAGCCAATGTCTTGCCCGTCGCTTGTGGCCTGCAAGTTTCTTGTATTTGCGCAAGGCCCACCGAGTCAAGGCACGGTTCATATGCTTGAGTACACAGTACAGTTCAGATTTGTAAAAGAGACTATAATAGTTGACCCAGCCTCTAAGTATAGGATTAAACATATGGGATAGGTCTTCTAACGTTTTATCTGGTTTGAGGTGCATACGCCAATCATGGATTTCATGCTGCATTGACTTTTTAGCAGTGTTACTGACTGCAGGAGTAAAGTTGATAAAGTGTTTTCCATACTTGTTTTTTGACCTACGGGGTCTAAAGGTGTATCCGAGAAAATCAAATTTTGTTTCTGGATAATCCTCTTGGCGATCGTCATCTTTACAGTAGACGATCCGCGTTTTGGTTGGATGTAGTTCAAGTCCAAATTCAGATAAACGCTTTTCTAACTTAATCCTCAGTCGATCTGCATCTTTCTTGCTTCGGCAATGGATGACAGCATCATCAGAATATCTAGCAAATGCATTATACCGATGATGACTAGCCATCCACGTGTCAAAAGCATAATGAAGAAACAGATTTGCTAGAAGCGGACTCACTACGCCTCCCTGGGGAGTTCCTTTTGTCCGGTCCTTGATTGTTCCATCTGGCATCTGAAAGGGTGCTTTGAGCCATCTCTGAATGTAGAGAATGATCCATGGTTTGTCGGTATGCATACTGACTTGTTCCACTAGCAGATCATGATTAATGTTGTCAAACAATCCTTTGATATCGAATTCCAGTAGCCAGTTATATCTCCAACAACGCTTACGTGTTGCAGCAAGAGCGTCTGCAGCTGACTTTCCTGGTCTATAGGCGTAAGAGTCGGGGTGAAAGAGTGGTTCTAATTGTGGTTCCAAATAGATTTTTGTAACCATTTGTGCTACCCTGTCGAGTACTGTGGGAATTCCCAGAATGCGAGTTCCGCCGCTCTTTTTAGGGATTTCGATTGCTTTCACTGATGGAGGGAAATAGCTGCCAGAGGACATTCTATTCCATATCTTATAGAGATTGTTTGTTAAATCTGATTCAAAAGCTGCAATATTTTCATCATCAACACCAGCAGCACCTTTGTTTTCTTTTACTCTCTGAAAAGCTTCTTGTATTATTGTTTTGGAGATCATATAGGGCTTTGTTTCGTCCATAGGTTCTTCCCTCGTTTGTCAAGGTTGACCAATTTTCAAAACTGGATAACACAATCCCTTCGCTCCACGTCCATTACAGACGCTTCATCACTACTACGAATTGTTCCGCCCCTGCACTTTGCATTGATACTTTAGTCCTTGCGGGTCTGCCGCTTGGAGGTTTCTCTTAACATCAAAGTGCAGGTTCCCACGTTCCATAGAGAAGCCTGTGCTAAGTTCAAGCCATCTTCATGCCGGTCACCGTCTGGTCAGTAAACAGGATATCTTCCAGACTCGTCCCAAGTTAACGACTACCCCTTGGTTTTGATGACGTCCCTATGCTTTCGACACGTTATCAATGGTTCATTGTGTTCTTCTCCATAGCACATACCTGACGAGGTCTAGCCTCGCCTTTTCCATAACGCTCACTACCGTGGTTTTTGACCAAAGCAGCTTATGGTGGTTTGGAATCACTGCCTGTACTGCGACTCCGGAGGGCCTTCCTCCATCTTCTCTATAGCATAGCTATCCAATGCGACAATTTCTGTTACAAGGTTCGCTTTCGTGGCGCACAATCATCCGCAAATCTAACAAAGTTCACTTTGTTTTTTGCTTGTTTACTTTTGGATAATTTCCCATTCCTGGTTAGGCGATATTTATCCATTAGTATTTTTTCAATTCCGTCTAACGTCATGTTAGCCAGTAATGGAGACACGTCGAATAACAGGATGGGATTACTCCCGACCCTGTCTTCTAGGAACCGGACTTGACAGTTTCCCGTCATCCGGCTCGAGCCACTACTACCCTTTCGGGTGTCAGTTTAGAACAGAATTGGAGTTGGTGATGC
>JADGNM010000051.1 GCA_017883485.1 Methanosarcina sp. | reverse complement strand
TTGGATGACGACGACGAGGTGCTAGAAAACAAGAACAGCTGTACCATGTCTGGGGGTGAACCCACCTACCTCGTTATGAGTGGACGGGAATCCAGGATACAAACCTTCTTCATACGTTAATGCTGTTAATAATAATTCATCCGCAGCACCCACATCCCCCTTCCAGATGAAGCAGGTTCTGGTTTCCCTGTTCCACTTCCCAGCATTCGAAACAAATCTTTATAATCCCGTGTTTACGGTGTTTTACCCGGAGCAGAGAGTTTGCTTCCTTTCTGCAAATTGAACATTTTAACATGACCTATTGCCTCGATCAGGATAAAAACTCTATCGATCGAATAGTTCCCACCTTTAATCTTACATCCATCAAAGCTTTTTAATTCGTTTTTTTTGAGAGCAATGCAACTCAGGTTCATATTCTAATTAAACTACTCAATGAAATTGAGTTACAATATTGTTGGACACTTATTTCTTAATTATTGAATGTAATACGAAGGAAAGTAGAATTGCCTGTTTCAATAAGATTTAGTTTGCTAAACAATAACACGTTAATGGTATATTAATATTAGTAGTAATATTTGTAATCAGTTAGTAACATGTGTTGGTATTTAGTGATGTACGTATTAACTGCGTTTTATGCACTAATCGAGTTTAGGAGTCGGTGACATTTGTTTACTATCAAACTCCAGTAATTTTGTGAGTAATATAATCTTCCTGAAGGAAACTATTTTTTATATACCAAACTGCTTTCGGTATCAAATCGACCTATTTTTATTATATTTAAATCTATCTATAACGAAAAAAACAATTAACGACCAGAATAGTGAAAAAAAGGATAGATTCTTAAGTCAAAATTCTAATCTGAGAGCCACAAATAAAAATGAAAAAAAAATCACTATCTTTAAATATGCCTTTGTTATATTTGTAACATGTCGATACTATATCGATATTGTTTACGCATTGTTATTTCTTGTAGTTTTGATTCAAGGATCTTATAATATTGCGGGCTATTTAAGTCCATATTCTTATATGTTCAGGAAATACGCAATTGAACCAAGGAAACCGATATCATGAAGCCTTGAAATCTCTAAAACGCGAAACTAATCACAGCTCACTATATGTGATTTTGTTATTCAACTGCGTATGTCCTATAGTAACAAATGGAGGATTAAACAACCAGAATAGAAGTTCATTGGAAGACGAACAGAGGAATAGACAGAGACGAAGTAGATCGGAGGATATATTATATGTTGGATACAATTTCGCTACTAATTATAGTACCTGTAATTTTTTCGATTTTATTTGTAGCCCTTCCCAAATCGCTATATAAGATTCTTGCTTGGGCTTTTTTCATATTAGGAGTAGCTTTATCAGTTAAATTAGTAATGGATGGTACTGGAGTAGTTCCGGTTCCTGAATCAAATTTCGCAATATTGGAAAATATTGTCTTTGTACTAGAAGTGCTAGTTATACTATTTATTCTTGCTGTGTCATTAAAATATAAAAACTGGCCTACGCTTGGACTAGGGATAATTTCAGCAGCTATATTTGGTTACACTTATGCCAATGTTCATGGTGCTGAAGGTGCTGCTTTTAATATTGATCAATTTTCTCAGATCATGATATTAATTGTGAACATAGTCGGTACCGCGATTATTCTATTCGCAACCGGATATATGGATCACTATGAGGAGCACAGACATCTGAATAGGCAAAAGATATTTTACTTTACAATGAGCTTCTTCCTGGCAGCCATGAATGGTCTCGTAATGGCTGACACACTAGGATGGCTGTTTCTTTTCTGGGAACTAACAACTCTGTGTTCATTCGTGTTGATCTCATACAACATGGATGAAGAGGGAATAAATAATGGTTTCAGGGCTCTGGCTTTAAACCTGGTTGGTGGAATTGCTTTTTCTATAGGCATAGTTCTGCTCGCTACTAATTATGAAATAAGTACCCTTTCTGGAATTGGAGCTTACGCTGGAACTAATGCAACAGCGATGGCTGCTGTAGCTCTTCCTGTTGCCTTACTATGTATTGGAGGCTTTGCGAAATCTGCTCAGATGCCTTTCCAGAGCTGGCTCTTAGGCGCAATGGTAGCACCAACTCCTGTTTCCGCTTTACTGCACTCAAGTACAATGGTTAACGCTGGTGCATTTTTAGTTGTCAAACTTGTACCGGCTTTTGCGGGCACAAACCTTGGAACAGCTATTGCCCTCTTTGGAGCCTTCACTTTCGTTATGACTTCAGCTTTAGCCTTATCCCAGAGAAATGCTAAAAGAGTGCTTGCATATTCAACTATTGCAAACCTGGGATTAATTATCGCAAGCGCAGGAATAGGTACGCCTCTGGCAGTAGCTGCTGCGATTATGCTAATTCTGTTCCACGCCATATCAAAAGCCCTGCTCTTCCTCTGCACAGGTGAAATCGAACACACTATTGGAAGCAGAGATATCGAAGATATGTCGGGGTTAATAAACAAAGCTCCCCTTCTTACCATGCTTATCTCTCTGGGTATGATATCCATGCTGTTACCTCCATTCGGAGTATTGCTCACAAAATGGGTAACAATGGAAGTTGCTTCAAGCAATCCTATTGTATCTATATTCATGATACTGGGAAGTGCACTCACTACAGTTTATTACGTTAAATGGCTCGGAACAATATTGTCTACCACTATGGACAAAAATGCAGTTCACCACCAAAAACCGGAAACATATTTCCCACTGTCGTTCCTTGGATTATGTATTGTAGCTACGAGTATTCTTGTATTTTCAATATATGATGCCTTCATTAAGCCTCAGGTTGCGACTATGCTCAATATTGCTCCTTCCGTTACAGGAGCAGGTGGACAATTCTCATCTGAGATTGGGACATTTGCTTATGCATTGATATTCATAGTGATTGCACTGGCCATTCTGATCTACTACGCTACTAAAAACATGTTCGCTCCCCGTATGTCTTCCTATTATTTGTGTGGGGAAAACAGTCTTGAGAAAGACAGATTAATGTTCAGAAACGGGCTTTGCGCTTACGATAAAAGCAGTGCCTCCAACATTTATCTTCAAAATGTCTTTGGAGAAAGTAAGCTTACAACACTGGGATACGTAATTTCCATACTGCTTATTGTAGCTGCATTAGCAGGAGGGGTATTATGAACAGTTTCGATATTCTAAAAATTGTTCTCGTATTAATTGGTGCTCCTATCCTTGGCTGCTTAATTGCAGGTATTGATAGGAAACTTACAGCAAGACTGCAAGGTAGAGTAGGTCCTCCTCTTTTACAGCCCTACTATGATGTTGTGAAACTCTTCAAAAAAGACAACATGATTGTGCATCCGGCTCAAAACTTCTACGTAGTGATTTACGTAGTCTTTGTGATTTTGAGCCTCTTGATGCTGGTCTTCGGAATGGATATGCTGATGATCATATTTGTTTATACAATATCATCAGTAGCCCTCATAGTAGGAGGAATGAGTACCGGTTCTCCATACGCCAGAGTCGGAAGCTCAAGAGAAATTATGGCTATATTGTCTTATGAGCCAATATTAATTTTATATGCTCTGGCAATATACTTGCTTACCGGCACCTTTAAACTGTCTGCACTGAGCACTTTATCGAGTCCTCTCTTAGCATACATACCGCTGATATTCATATCAATGTTGTTTGTTATGAATATTAAATTTAAAAAATCACCCTTCGATTATTCGACCTCTCACCATGCCCACCAGGAACTGGTTAAAGGTATGCTTACGGAATATTCAGGACCCGGGTTGGGCGGAATTGAGATTGGCCACTTCTATGAATATGTGTTCTTATTAGGACTTATGTTCATGTTCTGGAGTTCAAATATAATAATCGGATTACTTCTAGCAGTGATTGCTTTCTTGTTCGTAATTATAATGGACAATATTACTGCAAGAGTGTACTGGCAATGGATGCTTAAAGTAAGCTGGTCAATATTACTGATTATCTCAATCGCAAACATATTGATCGTCTATTATTTCTATTTCAAACCTGCGTAAATGAGGAATGTTATGACATTGGCAAAGTCCCCATGGATTATACATGTAAATGTGAACAGCTGCAATGGCTGTGATATTGAAGTAGTAGCTTGTCTTACTCCTCTATATGATGCTGAAAGATTTGGTGTTTTAAACATCGGAACTCCAAAGCAAGCTGATATAATGGTAGTCACGGGCTCGGTAAATTATAAAAATGTAAATGTGCTTAAAAACCTCTATAACCAGGTTCCGGACCCCAAAGTTGTTTTAGCAGTAGGCGCCTGTGCTTCCACAGGCGGCATTTTCCATGACTGCTATAATGTAATAGGCGGAGTGGACCAGGTCATACCCGTAGATGCATATGTTCCCGGATGCTGCCCAAGGCCTGAAGCCATACTTGATGGAGTGGTAGCAGCACTTTCCATACTGGAAAATAAGAAGAAAGGGAATGTTAAAGGAAAAGAGGTAAAAATGAAAGGAAACGAGGTGCCATCAAATGCTTAAGAATACCATAGATGCCATAGAAATGAAAAGCAGCGCAGATGTGCTAAAAGCTGTTCAGGATGCAAAAAATGATGGCTATCGATATGCCACTATGATATGCCTGAAAAAGGATGATGGTCACGAGTTGATATACGTCCTTGATAAGGATTACAAACTTAAAAATCTAAGGTACTTTGTAAAACCAGGTGAGAAACCCAAGAGTGTGTCAGGCATTTATCTATGTGCACTTTTGATCGAGAATGAGTACCAGGATCTCTTCGGATTGACTTTCGAAGGTCTAGCAATAGACTACAAAGGCCACCTTTACTTAACGCCAAACAGTCCAAAAACTCCCTTGGCTTAAAGCAATTTGAGAGGAGAATCATATGACAACCGTAATACCTTTTGGTCCTCAGCATCCCGTTTTACCCGAACCAGTATCCTTAAAACTTGAACTGGACAACGATGTTGTTATTGGTGCACTTCCCTCCCTGGGCTACGTGCACAGAGGGCTTGAGAAATTCATAGACACAAAGGACTATAACCAAACAACCTATATTTGTGAAAGAATATGCGGAATATGCAGTGCCCTTCATGGTATAACTTACACAATGGCAGTCGAAAAACTATTCGATGTCGAAATCCCTGAAAGAGCGATGTATATCAGAGTAATAGTTGGTGAACTCAACAGAGTTCATAGTCACCTCCTTTGGCTTGGCCTGTTTGCCGATGGTTTTGGATTTGAAAGTCTCTTTTATGAATGCTGGAAGTACAGAGAGGCAGTATTAGATGTATTGGAGAAAATCACTGGAAACAGAGTTATACATTCAATATCCAAAGTCGGAGGAGCTTCCAAAGATTTGACTAAAGAACATATTGATCTTATTCTGAAAATGCTCGATACAGTCGAATCTCAAGTTAAAGATCTTGAAAAAGTGTTCATAAATAATTATACAGTTAAGCAACGAACTGTGGGATTAGCTACAATGTCAAAACAGCTTGCTTATGAGGCTGGAACTGTTGGCCCTACCCTTAGAGGGAGTGGGGTTCACAGCGACCTCAGAGAAGAAGCCGACTGGGATATCTATAAAGATCTTGGTTTTAAGGCAGTTGTTGAAAAAGACGGAGATTGTTACTCCAGAACTAAAGTAAGAGTTTTCGAATTGTATGAATCTATTAAGTTAATAAGGAATGCTATCTCCAAGCTGCCTAATGGTGAGATTGCGACCCCCATAAAGGGCTCCCCTACCGGTGAAGCGATTATGAGGACAGAGCAGCCCAGAGGTGAAGTTGTATATTATGTGAAAGGTAATGGCACTAAAAACCTGGAAAGGCTTAAAATAAGGACCCCTACCTTTGCAAACATACCTTCGCTGTTGCTGACGCTGCCGGGCATAAAACTCGCAGATGTCCCTATAGTTGTACTTACTATAGATCCCTGCATTAGCTGCACTGAAAGATAAAAAGAAGGGTGATATAATGGGTATGTTAAATCTTATTATAGCAAATGTTTCTAAAAAACCTGCTACCAGACTTTACCCCTTCGAGATAAGGGCACCTTTTAAAGAGTTTAAGGGGAGGATTATTTTTGATCCTGCAAACTGTATCTACTGTGGGATATGCCAAAAGAAATGTCCTCCTGATGCAATAAAAGTTACCAAAGCCGAAAAAACGTGGGAACTTAATGTGTTCAGATGTATCATGTGCACTGAATGCGTTGGCGGTTGCCCGAAAGATTGTATAACGATATCCAACGAAAGACCAAAAACAGGTGCTAAAGAGTACATTAAAAATGTGGCTCCAGCAACTCCCAAATAAGAATTTAATTTATTTATTCTTTTTTGGGTATTACTTATTTTTTTAGTAGTTTTGGCAGTGCAAAATGCTCTTTTAATAAAGGAGCATTTCACTATTTCGTATGGCTAAATAAATTTAGCTTTACATCTTTTCTTGATCAGCTTTTATCTTTTTTGATTTAGCTTTATGTTTTTTATGCAGGTTGTTACATGATTTAAAAGCATTAAATCTTCCCCATAACCTTAAAACTCTTAAAAGAAGGAGATCTAGTGGACTAACGTAGAGAACAAAGTTACAAGATCTGCGATCTCGAATAAAAAAACCGAAAGAGTTTTTCCTTTTTCTCGGGCTTAACTATTAATGCTTGAATTATCGATTCACATAACTTATCGATTTCATAATTCATCGATTTGTATATTTAGAGTTAGAGTCCAGATCCGACTGGTGATCAGATCTTTTCGTTTGAGGCTACAGTCGTGAGTTTTGAGAATTTTACTCCTTTGAGAGCCATTATAGCTTCTGCAAGCGCTTTAATTTCTTCGCCGTCCCCGTCCAGAACGATTACCTCAAAACAGTTGTCATGATCGAGGTGGATATGCACGGAGGATTTAATCAGGTGAGAATAATTATGCTGGATGTCTGCAAGGGCATTTGAAAGGCCTCTTTTTGTGTGGTCGTAAATAACCGCAACGGTTCCGACACGATGGCCTTTGATATCACCCATCCATTCGTAATACGAAATATAACTCCTGATTGCATCCCTTATGCCTTCCGATCTGGAAGAATAACCTCTCTTCTCGATAATCTCATCAAATTTACTCAGAAGGGTATCGGGAAGGGAAACCCCTATCCTCATTAGTTCTGTTTCCATCTTATCACCAGATAAATTCAATTATATCTACAAGAATAATACTTTATCTTATTGCACGTATTACTATATATGTTTTTCTCACTTAGCCACTAATATAAAAGAGTTGATTAATAAAATAATTAGTTCTTCAATAATATTTATGTTTGGGAATAATAATATTTACTACAGGAGAAAATGGATTAACCGTTAAGACTAAATCTGAAAAAAAGTAACAAAATTTAAAAAAGAGATTAGATTTGACTTAATTTTCAATAACACCTTCGAAGTAGCAAACGCGATTTTCCAGAATCTTTTCTCATTATCTTCGGTCCACAAGTCTTTTAGGCCTGCCTTTAATCTTGCTCAACTCGAGTCCCATAGGACCTGTAAAATTAAATAAGATCTTGAAGGTACCTTCTAAATAAGCATGAGAAAGAGGAGGCTTATACCTGAGAAAATTCCGAACAAAGTTCTCTTTTATTAGATCTCTGTCGCAGGTATCAGGATTTTCGCATTCCATGGTGACTCTAAGTACGGTTTCTCCCTCATCTTCTTCCTCATAAAGAAAGGCTTCGTACTCGCCTGTCAGATAATCCATATTTTCGCGCTGGAAGACCCCCTTTTCCACATCTACGCGGTTGAAGGGAGTCCCTTCAACCCACATCGTTTCTGCCTCTCGCTGCGGAGTCATTATTTTCATATGGGTCCTTCCGCAGGGGCACTGCTTACGCGTAAGCACGACAGTAGTATCCTCGGTATCATAATTTAAAAGAAGATTTCCTGCTTTTGCCCCGGGTGGTAAGAGTGTGCTCAGAATTACTCTTCCGCACTCTCCATCCGGTACGAAATTCTCTAAATAAGGATCGTAAACATCAAGATGGACAAAGTCCTCCGGCACATGCAGCCCGGAGATCTCGTTGCACTCCCCACACATCGTTCCTTCCGTACTTCCATAGGTATTGTACACTGGACAGCCCCAGATTTCTGAAAGGTAATTTCTGGACTCTTCAGCAAATGCTTCTCCTCCCACGACCAGCTTATTCATGCCTGACTCTTGAGGGTTGATGCTCTCTGCCCGCATCCGTCTGGCAAGGTTCAGAAGCTTGAATACGCTGCCCACTATGCCTGTAGGCTGATAGGTTTTGATTACGCGCAGTGGAAATGTGCATTTGCCCTCCGGGATAATGCTCATGCCAAGCTGCCTGGCTGCAAGGGTCATGGTATTTGCTCCCACGTTCATACCATAAGAGGCACAGACAACAACCCTGTCCCCGGGACCGAAACCCTGCGACCGGAAAATGCGGGCGTATTTTTCCGCATAGCGTTCCCAGTCCTCCCAGGTAAGGAAAAAGCTCTTCGGAGTTCCACTGGTTCCGCTGGTCTCATGAATCGTGAAAATATCTTCCCAGCCTGCACTCCTGAACATGAACTCAGCAGTTTCGGGAGGCTGGTTTTCCCGTATGGTTCTTCCTGAGATTATGGGAAGGTCCAGAAGATCCTCATGGGTCTTAATATCTGCAGGATTTACTCCCTGCCTTTCAAACCATTTTCTGTAAAAAGGGGAGTTTTCTGCTGCATATTTTACCGTATAGCGCACGCGCTCTTCTATAAGAGCATCAAGTTCCCCCCTTTCCATAGTTTCGATTTCCTGATTGAAATAAGGTCGCAGGTTGTTCATAAAAAGCACCGCAAACAGATAATAGTATGTAGAAATAACCTGTTATTTATTTGCTTTGAACAGGAGATACCCTGGGCACAATCCTTAAAAGGAGCCATTTGAAAATTCTCCGGATCAAACCCTGCACTCGCATCCTCTTTCTTTCAGGAGCCGGACCTGCTCTTCATAAGAATCTACAAGTTCGTCCTGAACGGCTTTTCCTGTAGCAAAGGCGGGGTCGAGAGGAGTATGGTGTTTATAGCCACGCTTTGTCATCTCCTCGACCAGAGCTTCATGCCGCAGATAGAGAGCCTTTAGCTTTCCCCTCCAGCGCATAGTTTCCGGATGGTGGGCATAACCTTTTTTGTCATTGATAATTATTGACCATAAAGCATGCAGCTCACGGTGTTCCCCCAGCAGGTGCTGTCTGCACATCTTCTCAGGGGGTATGTCCCAGATCCTCATAAGCTTAATCTGAGCCCATTTCAAAAAGGGTTTTCGAAAAAATGATTTACTTATCCTGAAAATTTAATTTTGGGCTCTTTCTATAATTCTTTACTCTGGTTTTGTACTCTGATTTTGTACTCTGATACTTATTTACCGAATACCGGATAAGAATATAGTTATGAAACGATGGGGACTTTGGTGTTCTGGTATCTTTTTGATTTTGCTAACTGCTGTGTACTTTTTGATCACTCCTGCCCTTGCCCATGTTCCGACTTTCGGAGGGGGAGGTAAAAGCCCTGAGGCTGCTATTCCCTTTGAAGACCCTTCGATATCCAGGATCCTTTATGGGCAGCTTGCCGAAGGAGATCTCGCATACTACAGTTTTGAGGTGAAGCAAGGAGAAAGAATTGTACTCGGGCTCATTGTCCCTGTTGAGCAGGGAAGGCATAGTATTACTCCGGACCTTATTCTTATGGGCCCTGGTCTTACAGATGAGGGAAAAGTACCCGAGAAACTTGAAGTGCCCCAGGGGTATGGAGTAAAAGTCTTTTCAGGCCGCCTCCCCGAGAGTGCGGATTATGAAGCATTTGCCCCGAGTGCCTTCTACTCTCTGGCCAGTCCCGATCTTAAAGCTCCGGAAAGCGGGAAGTATTATGCTGTAGCCAGTGCCACACGCGGAGAGGGAATTATGGGATAGTTTTAGGGTATGAAGAGACTTTCACTTTGAAGGAATGGATATCAACACCCCTTAGCCAGATAAAGATTTACCTGTGGGAAGGGCAGAGCCCTCTTCTGGTCTTCGTCCCTTTTGGAGTAATTCTTGCACTGGGCCTTCTGGCGATCTTCCTCAAAAAGGAAATTGTAGCTGGTTTCAATCCGGCACGCATTTCCGGGATCTTCGCAGGTCTTTTCTTCCTGGGCACAGGATTTTCGTTAGTTTCACAGATGCTGATCTCATTGAGCAAAACGTCATATACCTCTGAAGTATCCATTACTCTATTTCTAATTCTCGTAAGCATAGGACTTGGAGTTATTGCTCTGATCTTAAGTTTGAAAGACGAGAATTATGGTGGGGTCTCAACAAAGAAGCGTCTTTACTTCTTTTGCCTCGAAATAACGGGACTTCTGCTCTGGGCAGGTTTGTTTGCAGGCCCGTTTCTGTCATTCGCAGCTGCGTTACTGCCCTGGAAACGTAAAGGATAATCTTTTTAAAAATTCGAGAAGAAAGAACTTAAAATAAAGCTTCTCTCCGATGAGCAGACAGATGTTCACAAAGCATACGACGTCCTGCATCCAAAACGCTTAAGGGGTAAAGAAATTACAGGAACGGTCAGGACAACATTTCTTATAAATCCGGAAGGGAAAATAATTAGAGTATGGGATAATGTTAAAGCCGCTGGACATGCCGAAAAGGTACTTTCGGAACTGAAAGCGTTGAAAAAAAATGAAATATGACCCGTCAGAATAGAAATCAAAGCTAGCTGGTATGATGTTAATAACATCTGCCAGAAAGAAGACTTTCTAAATATTTTACTCATTTTTTGCTCAGGTAAGCCCTTCGTCACTTCTAACGGCATAGTAAATCATATAAAGTGCTGCAATCCCAACAAGCATATATATGTATCCTCTTCAAATTGAGTGAAAACCTTTTACTTTCAATTCGATGAACTTCTTTCCCTGATTAATTGAGCCAGAGATGGCATCTCAAATTTCTTGC
>JADGNM010000050.1 GCA_017883485.1 Methanosarcina sp. | reverse complement strand
CGATTTTCCTATTATGGCATTTCCTTCCTTAAGAGGACCGGGATTATACCTGAAGCAAATGATTTCAGGAAGCCCGGCATTCCTTTCAAGGTAATCGATATGTGTTATATCATCAAGATTTATGTACGCTCCAAGCTCTTTTGCCTTCACGAATTCATCAGATGGAGTATCATTTGAGCTCAGCATAATATCTTCACCAACGATTCCCGCTCTTTCGGCAAGGATTAACTCCGCCAGGGAACTGCAGTCCGCACCGAAACCCTCATTTTTGAGGATTTTGAGAATAAAGGGATTAGGAAGGGCTTTTACGGCAAAAAACTCCTTAAAGCCCGGAACTTCCCTGAAGGCTTCCTTCATTCTCCTCGCATTTTCAATAATGGCTTTCTCATCATAGATGTGAAACGGGGTAGGATATTTCTTCATTATTTCCAGAATATCCTCTTTGGTGAAGGGAAGGTCCTTTGAAACCATATTATTACCTTCTATCTCATTTACCTTCTATCTTATTTTTTGTTTAACTCATTTTGCACCAATTTGAACTTTTACCCCTTATTAGTCTTTCTCTAATATCCGCATTGGTGTACAAAAAGACCAGTAGCTTGCGGAACCACCCTTTCAACAGAACTGCTTCAGAGCTTAACTGCATCAAAGATTAATTGTTTCTATAAAATAGTCAACCATCTCGAAATATATTTATAGTTATATGACCTATATAATATTAGTTGATTGAAAGTCAACCGTGGAATTGGTCTTTCCACGCGTTATATTGACCTCCATAGAAAGGCCGGGCTTTTCTCTTCACCCGGCCGACAAATTCTTTTTTTTAGGTAATTCAATCTGTTGGAAGCTTTAAACGATTTGTTTTTCTGGCTAATGCAAACATAACGAGTACAACTTGATCGCTTAAAAGGGCAAATCTTGAGCCTAAAAAATTAAGCCCGGCTGGTTATTGGTTTTGCTCCTTCCTAAAGTCTCGCCCAAAGAGAGCTAAAAAGCCATGGTGGCGCTTCTGGTAATCAATGAGGAAGCGCTTGAGGTAAAATCACTATGAAGATAGCAATTGCTGTAATTACAACCAATACCATAAAACCGAAAAAATCCCATAATTCCCTGTGAATCACTTTAATCCCCTCCCTTTATTAACTATAGATTGATCTTAATGTATAAAAATTTATTACATACCAGGTTCTGTACTGATTTATGTAATATAAGCAAACGCAGACTTTACAGAACCTTAAATAATTGTAAGATGAAAGAACCTTAAATAATTGTAGAATGAATATCTGTTTGATTTTAATTCAGAGGTAAACCATGAAACCAAAGATTGATTCTACGAGTTTTGGTTCAATTACTGTGGATGGAAAGACTTTTGGTTATGATATTCTTATTCGCCTTAATGGGCAGGTAGAAAAAAGAGAGAAATCGCTCTCAAAAGAAGTATACGGAACCTCACATAAAGTATCGCTTAAGGAAGCAAAATATATTTATGAAGACGGAACGGAAAAAATCATTATAGGGACAGGGCAAACTGGTTTTGTTAAGCTTTCAGAGGAAGCTGAAGATTTTTTCACGGGAAAAAAATGCGGGATTGAACTATTTCCAACTCCCTGGGCAATTGAGCGCTGGAATGAACTTGAAGGCAGGATAACTGCAATGTTCCATGTCACATGCTAAGCATATAGGAAAGTAGAAGAGATAGATTTTTCACAATCCTAAAATCTCCGGTCTTCAGAAGATTAGTTGAAATAAGTCCAACGGATTTAACTTTCCCTGTCTGGCCGTTTAAGACCACAGTCTCACCCATATTGATCGGCCGGATTGCCGCAACCCATATTCCAGCCGTTAACAAAGGAATATTTATTAGTAGAACAAGTTTTTCATAGAACAAGTTTTTCATAGAATAAGTTTCAAAACCTGTAAGGAATTAAAAAAATATTTCAAATAATCTCATTAAATTCAGGGAAGCTCCAGGTTGAATTGGATTAAAAAACTCTTTGGAAAAAAAGAAAATTCAGGCGAAGAAACCGGTTTCAGAGAAATCGATTTTGAAGACCTGCCTGCGTGGCTGGACGCCAGTTATCAAAAAATATCTTCAGAGATCGAAAGGGATGTCTCTGGACTTTTGGGAGAACTGGAGGTTGCTCTTCTGGAACTTAAAGAGAGTAGTTCCAGGCTTGCGGAAGCAAAAGTAGAGGGAGATTTTGATGTAAGGGCTGTGAAACGCGCGAAAAGCAATAGGGAAAATGTGACAAAGCAAGTTGCAGCATTGATAGATAAAATCAAGGTGCAAGAAGATACGGATTTCAAGACTCTGGAAGGATTCTATGAGGCAGCTATGCAGAATCTCGAGATTTGCCTGGAACATATGGATCGAAGTTTCAAGTACACCAGATCTGTTTTCCCTCAGGCCTCAAAAGATGTTAGTGAAAGCCTTTCCGGATTGGGCCGGGTATTTAAAAAACTCAGAGAAGTGATTCTGGAAAATAAAGGTGAAATAGAAGCTATTGATGCAGCTTATTCCGAAATTAGGGAAATCCAGAACCTTTCTACTTCAATAGCAGCTGAAGAGCTGGAGCTCGAATCCAGAAACAGAAAAATCCAGACTTTAAAGGATGAAATTGCCAGAGCAAGTCAGGCTTTTGAAGAGTTCAGAAAGGGGAACGCCTGGCAAAGATTGCAGAACCTGCAGGAAGAATTTAATGCGGCAAGTAACAGACTTAAGAAAGCTGAAGCGAATATAAGTTCTCTTGTCCTTCCGCTTTCAGGCCATCTCTCAAGAATTCAAAAGCTTCACGAAAACAGCAGATACACATTGAACCCTGATGTGAAGCATCAACTTGACATCTGCGTTAAGGATCCCACACGTATTGACCCTTCTCTTTTCCCGGAACTTCATAAGGTGTTTGAAGATAAAGCTCTGGATATGCAAACTCAGAAAAAGGAAAAAGCTCTGCTTCAGGTCAGGACCTTAATTTCTGGTTTTCCGGAAAGGAAAAAAGAATACCTTGAAGCTCTGCAAGAATTTGAAGCGAAGAAAGCTGAAATCTCAGAATCGGATACTGGGAGACTTGTTGAGCTTGAACATAAGGAGACGGAGCTTCTGAGCAGAACTCGCTTACTTGAAGGAGATATCGAAAATTCCGAAAAGAAGCTGGCTGTTTTAAGAGGAGAAATGCAGAGTAGGAGAGAAAAACTCCTGACTGGTATTAATTTGATCGATAGCGGTGTGAAGCTGAACTTCAAGCCTTAGTTTTTTAGAGAAATTTTCAAAAAATGAGTTTCAGTTTTAGAAGCTCGAGCTTGGAGCTTTATCTCCACAGGCTGCGGACAGTCGGGCCTTCTCCTTTTTTTCACACTCCATTCCGCTTTCAGTGGCTCCCCTTATTGTATACCCGGCCTTGTGCAGGATAGTATCCCCAAGCTGGGGGTCTTTGTCCATGCTTGCAGTACAGGGATAGGAGTGATGGGCACCTGAAATGGTTTCTTTATAATCCGGGGTATCAGACCAGCTGAGCTTTTTAGCCACAAACCAGGTAGAACCGCAGGGGGCATCCCTGATCACACCTGCCCCTATGAACATCTTTCCATCAGGGCTTGTTTCAATTCTGAGCACAGGCTTTCCGAAACCAAGATCAATAAACGAATCTATAACCGGCTTTCCTGTTTTTTCAAGGGCACAGAAGGGTCTTGGTCCCTCAAATTCAACTCCCACGGCCTCGAGCTCTTTCCTGAGCTGCTCAAGAACTCCGGCAGGAGTTTTCTTCGAGTCTTCAGCAGGTGCAATTACGGCTTTTGCCTTCGTTTTCTTCACTACGTCCGGAAGTGCTGCCAGCAGGTCAGGATGGATGCCTATAGCAAGTATCAGGTCGCACTCCGGCAGTCCAGGGGGAATATACTCTCCTGGCTCTTCTATAAATGCAGGTAGGTCCGCGGGAAATTCATGAATCCCCACAATCATGTTTGCATAGGATCTTCTGGCCTGCCTGCAGTGATTGCAGAGCTCCCCGCAGGACACGCAGAAGCTGCTTGAGTTAATCAGGTTCTGGATTACTTTTTTTCCAAGTTCGCCTGTGTAGAGTACAAGAATTCGCATAGATTTACTCCTTTTATAGGAACTTTTCAGACTGTTCTTTTTCTATAGTATATAATTATCTGTTTCAATGTATAAATAATGGGAGTTTCGAAATAGAAATCAGTATTCATTACTAAACCCAAATTTAAAGCAATTGGGATTTATATTATTTTGGTCTGTTGCTGTTATAAGTGCTATAAGGACTAATGAAAATAGGAAGTATTACATACTTTAGATATAATAACCCCAAAGTAAAACCCTGTACTTGAAGCTGAAAAAGTAAATCAGGAAACTGTTTTAACGTATTAAAACTTGTGATCCCTATGCCCAGAAAATATAGTAACAGAACAACCCACTTCATCCTCCACGATGACGGTACATTCGATGTTTACATAAATAAAAAATTCAAAGACTGTGGACTCTATGAGGAAACCTCAGATACTATAAAACTAAACTATTACAAAGATTCCGCAATGTTTAAAAAAGACGAGGGATGTTTGATCTCTGAGAATTTCAGAATTTGGATAGAGGACAGAATAATTAGTGTTCCTGGCGGTATCCTTAATAATGGGGTATTCATAGCTAACTGTGATAACACGGGTAATAGCCTAAAAGATTGAAGAACGATAGATATGGCCGAGAAGATTACCTATCTTGATGGGCTGAGAGGTATAGCTGCGGTTAATGTTATGATAATGCATTTCTTTATCGTACTTGCCCCGGCGATAATTTATGGTAATCAGATACCTTCGCATCTTGGAAACTTTGAACTGATTTTTTCGAGCACGCCGCTAGGATTAATTGGCGCAGGTAACTTCTCAGTATGCATCTTCTTCGTCCTGAGCGGCTACGTATTAACCCAAAAATATTTTATAATGAGGGATAACAACGTAATTATAAGCGGTGCAGTGCGCCGATATATTAGATTGTTAATTCCAGTATCGGCAGCAATATTATTATCGTTTTTATTATCATCGGCCGGGTTATTCCATTATTATGCTGAGACTGTAATGATTACTGCGAATAATAATCCCGCCAATTACTGGGTTAACTACTGGACATTTACGCCAAACATAGCCGATGCGATTATACAGGCAATGTGGGGGTCGTTTTTTGTAGGCGGTGATATCTACTATGATCCGGTTTTATGGACAATGACAATAGAATTTTATGGGTCGATGCTCGTTTTCGCGATGGCATTACTTTTCGGACCGCGACGCAACCGCTGGACATTCTACCTTGCCGCAGCCGTAGTTTTTTTCAACTCTTACTACCTGGCTTTTATAATAGGAATGGCACTTGCCGACATCTTCACCAATAAGACGTCCCTATTTAAAACAAGCAATAAAATAATATTGTCTATTATACTGTTTGTTGGGTTGTTTCTCGGGTCATACCCCGTAAGCACCGTGACAAGCGATTCGTTATACGGGTTTCTCAATAACGGCTTCTTCCAAACCCCAAAGATGATCTATCATATTACAGGCGCAGGCATGATAATGTATGTTTTATTGAACAGCCAGCGGCTGCAAAAAGCTTTTTCTTCCACCGTGCCGGTGTTCCTCGGGAAAATATCCTATTCTTTGTACCTGGTACATTTCCTGGTGATAAGCTGTTTAACATGTTCATTATTTCTCGCCCTGTACCCTGTATTACCTTATGGTGCGGCTGTTCTAACTTCATGCATCCTGTCGTTGTTAATAATAGTCCCGTTGAGCTATCTGTTTTATAAATATGTCGACACAGCGGGCGTTGAGTTATCGAGAAACGTTTATAATCGGTTGTTCAGTCCTTGTATATCTGGCTGTGCAGGATATATAAAGCAACAACGTAGATTGAGCGCGGTTTTTGCAATATACGATAAATTATTCAAATAATTCAACTTACAGAACTCCTCTTATAAATCAGAACATATTTCTTGGCGCTGTCCATCAACTTTTTATATCTAAAAATTTATTTTCTGCGAGGTAATTTTATGACCGAGGATGTTGAATCTAGAGAAAGTATCGAAAGCTCAGCTGCCAAAAAAAGTAAAAAAGGCATTACAGTTGAATTTATTAAACCTGAAAGCTTCCGGCAGATCTACGCTATCGGAGCCGCAGGCGGGCACAGTCCTTATGATTTCAGGATCGGTTTTTACAATGATACTCCCAAGATATTAGGGGATGCCTCAGAGTCAAGGGTTATCGAAAGGCGCGTCGAGGCCGAAATAATTCTCTCTCCTGTTGCTGCTCTTGAACTCAATCGCTGGCTTAGCCAGCATATAAACGAGTACGAATCTGTCTTCGGACCAATTGCAAGAGCGACTCCGAGACCGAAAAAAGAACCCACAAAATCTGTTGACGAAAGTACGAATATTCAGGGCTATATCTAACCTGGAGAAATTATACGATAACTCCTTCAAGATTGAGACCGTCCTTCCAGGTCGGATAACTTCTTCTTAGATCTGGGTTGCTTGAGAGCGGTTTCCGGAGTGAACTGTCTAAACAAAGGGAATTTAGATAACTCTGGAAATCGATGGTTATATATCTCTGTAAAGGTATGTAATTTTCAGTTTTCTTAGAGGCCGGTGGAGTGACGATTCGGAATAATTTCTCAGTTGCTGGCGGCAAAAGCGGATGGTAAGAGCCGCAGGTTGAAATAGGTGTAGATATGTCTCTGATGATGATTGCCCTGCGCCGGCTTTGGACGTAAGAAGCAGGATCCCGGGAGTACGGGAACCCAAAATTCAGAATAAATCAGCGAGGGTTTAAATTTGTTCCCAAATAAAAAAGTCCAGAAAATTGTTGGATCAAGGATCCAGGTAGAAATGAAAGGCGATCTTAATCTGCTTGAAGGCACTCTTAAGAGTGTGGATGACTACATGAATCTTCATCTCGTAGATACAATGGAGATTGTAAAAGGGGAAAAAGTCCGCTCCCTTGGTTCTGTAGTGCTTCGGGGCAATAACATCATACTGATCACTCCTGTCGAAGAATAAAACTTCATAAGGAATTTTATTAGTGTGGAATCATGGATCTTGAAGAAGAAGCATACAATATCATAAGAAGACACAAAGACGGCGTTTTCCAGAACGTTATCTGGAAAGAGCTGGATATAGATAGCAGGAAATGTTCCAGAATCGTTAAGAAACTTCTGGATAAAGACCTTATCGTCCGCGAGGTTGGTGTCTCAAACGGCGCAAGAACATATCTCTTAAAAGCAAAAGAGGAGGTTAAAGAGAAATACGATCTCCTGCTTGCAGGGGAGATGTTTTCATCCTGCACCGGCTGCAGTTTTGATTGTGAGCCCGAATACTGCGGGAAACTCAGCGAATGGATCGGAAACCTCAGGGCAGAAGAATCTGGGGAACTTCAAGAAATCGAAGAAATCGAAGAAGCCGAAGAAAATGAAGAGGATTTTAGAGATCAGGAAGAAGCTGAAGAAGGGGTCTGAAAAAAAGCCCCGGTAGTGTAGATCGGCCAATCTGTCCGGCTTTTCGAGCCGAAGACTCGGGTTCGAATCCCGACCGGCGTACCAGTTAATTTTTCTTCAGGAAAATGGAGTGGAATTTCTTTATCTCCTGAATTTTTTCCAGATTCTGTTCTTCATCAAGCATCCCGGCAGTATTCAGGGAATCAAGCGCATTCTTTGCTGCAAGGCAAGTAGCTTTCAGGCCTTGCTCAAGGGTAAGGACTCGGATTATTTCCAGAGACCATGCTATCTGGACAAGTACATTTTTCAGACCATACCTGGAAACCGCTGTTCCCAGATTTTCAAGTGCCTGGATTACAGCCTTTGCGTAAGATTCGTTCATTTCCCTTACAACGGCATTACCCAGGTCCTCTAGAATGACTGCAGCCTCCAGAGTACTGATTTCCATTTTCTGCTCGGCTGAAGAAGCCCCTATTTCCCCAAGGATATTTATAGAAACGATTACGGTTTCGGAAAGATTTTTTTCCATTGCTTTGAGGGCTACCTGCATGAGGTAAATCTCAGAAAGGCTTGCCAGGACCTCCATTTTAATTTTTGAAGACGCCTTCCCGCACTTTCCAAGCGATTCGACAGCACCTTTTGCTGCAGTATCCAGACCTCCCCCCGCAAACTCCAGTGCAAGGTTCCCAACTACCGACAAAGCTTTTACGGCAAGAGGTTCCCTTTCCTGACCAGCTGCCTCAAGAGCTATACCCCCAAGAGCGCGACTTGCAGCTACACATACCACTTCCATTTTCATTTCCGCAGCTACCCTGCTTATATCTCCTATCGAGATCATGAGTGCCTTTATGTCTATCTCGTTTTCAGGAACGGCATTCATGTGAATTAACTGGAATGTGAAGTTCCTTAGCTTTTCAATGGCCTCAATTGTCCCTTTCGCATCCTGATCATAAGCTTTTTTGAATCCCTCTTCAATAGTTCTTACTTCATCAAGCTCATTTTCATTTATATACGACATACCAGACCCCAGAATATCCTTCTCAAAATAGTCCTTACTAGTCCTATGTCCTTACTCCTGATCAGTTTTTCCACCCGAGTTTCGCTTCCCGAGTTTCGCTTCCCGAGTTTCGCTTCGGGAGCACGAGGTCCGTTTCGCTCGCTTTGCTCGCTCAAGCGGACTAACTTATGAAGTTACAGCCTTCTATCTAGAGTTCTTGATCAGCTTGCCTAAGAATTAATAATCAGATCTTTTATGAAAGTGATTTATATAACATACGATAATTTCTTTGTAATTATACTGTCATAGTTATATCAAAAATTATGCTGAAAAATCGCTACGTAGTATTCGAAGTTGTGTAGAAAATTTGTTAACCGATGAAATGAAGATATTAAATAAAAGACTAAAAATATATAATATCGGACACTGTGATAAATAATGATAAAATATGTTCTGTTAAATTACTGTAAGATCTGCAATTTTATTTGTAATAATCTAAATAGAATATTTCTGACAATAAATTAACAGAGATAAATTTTAGTTCAACTGCTCAGGGCTTTTAACACTTCTTTTTGTCGGGAGTGGATGTTTTCGTTGTTTTGCTGCTAGTCGATGGCTTGCTTGAACTAGTTGACGTTGCTGGTTTTTTATCGCAACTAGGAGTCTTACTTGTTTTTGGTTTACATGTTGATGCTTTGTTGTTAGATGCTGGTTTTTCACTGGTTGTTTTTGGCTTGCATGTTGAAGTCTTACTTGTTGCTGGTTTTGCACAAGTTGCGGTCTTACTGCTAGTCGCTGGTTTGGTACTGGTTGCAGGCTTACAAGTAGATTTTTTGCTATCGGTTGTAGGCTTGCTGGGTGTTGAAGACTTATCAGTCGTATCAGTCGTTGGTTTACACGTTGACGATTTACAAGATCCCTTATCGAAGTTTCCAGTGTTAGAAGACCCAGTATTGGTAGAAGACCCGGTATTGGTGGTAGGATCTGATGCTGCAGGATCAGATACCACTGAGCCTGAAATTACAGGATCTCCGGCAGTTGATGATATTTTAGTAGGGTTTCCTGTAGGGTCAGTGGTCAAAATGCCAAGGCTACTTAAATCTATAGGATTTGAGTCGCCAGACGCATCAGAAAAACCAGCCAGATAAGAGTCTGGAATTTTACCATCTTTCAGGTCTGATGTAGGAATGTATGCCACGACAATATGTTCAAGAAAAACCTCGATACGTTCGATGTCAATAATTGCAATGTAACCGGTATTTGGATCTTTCGGTGTCAAGTATTTAATCAAATCGGATGCTGAAGCAGAATATATACCTGGATCTGATGTAGTTGGTACAGTTGTCACTGGATCTGATGCAGGGTCTGAAAGTACAGTACTGTTTGTTGAATCCGAAGCCGCACTTACTGACCCTACAGTTAATGATACAGCAAAAAAAAGCAGTATCAAGACTGTCAATCCGTTAAATAGTTGTTTTCCCATGTACTCACCCCAATTCTCTTCCCATTGAATTTATTAGGTGAAATTTATAATTTTTTTCACTATATCAATGAGAATAACTTTGAATTGTACATAAGATTATTAGCAATAGCTATATATAACAAAAGAAGAAACGTGTTTTAGAAAACAGATTAAGGGATTATGCTACTAAACTGAGAGAAGTAAGAAAATCAGACTCTCTAGACATGAGAAGCTCAGTTACTTTTGATTTTAGTCTTTATAGTACTCTTTAACTTCGTAATCTCCAAGCAGCATTCGTTTTTTATGGTATTCCAAAATTCTCAGTTTAGTTCCACGTGAAAATTCCAAAAAATTTATTGGAAATGTATTAACTTGAGCGGTTAGCGGGAATTAGCCCGAATTTTAAATCATCCAAACCTGCCAGTAATGTGATCTGGGTGCTTTTTTCTCGAGAGTTGTTTATAATCTGCCTGCTGTAAATTGTGAGTTACGATTTCTATTGTTTAATCTCTTTTGAGTTGTACCAGAAGTTCTTCAATCAGAACCTCACCTTCGATCCTGCAGTTCTTGATAAGATCATTCATTCTGTTGTTTTGGGCAGTCTCAGTCATTTATGAACCTCAATTATCACGTTAATCCGAAAATAATCAGAATTTCGATTCTCAGTGTAATATCGGCAGATAACTGGAATATGTTTAAATTAAATAGAATAAATCATTCTTAAGATTAATCATCCTGGAAAACGTAGACAATACACAAAAATAGTTTATATGCGGTAGGAGATTAAACTTAAGAGGATAATTTTATAATTAAGGAAGTCAATAAGTAAATGACTAAAAACTCTCTTTTGAGAGAAACCTGTTATCTTTATTGACATCCAAAGGGGTTAAAATGGTAGATACAACTGAAAGCACGACTAAGGAAACTGAATCTGGTAAAAAGAATTTTAATATTCATGAAACTGTTGGTCGTCAATTTGTATTCGATTGATGTTATATAATATGTCTAATATATATTCGTACATGGGGAAACGGGGACCAAAATCAAAGTTTACTGATATTG
>JADGNM010000391.1 GCA_017883485.1 Methanosarcina sp. | reverse complement strand
ACAAAGATGTTTTCCAGATATGGTTTCAGATCGCTTCCCGTAACAGATGAGGACAATAAAATAGTTGGAGTTGTCAGTCAACGAGATGTCGCAAAGTTGACACTTCATTTTCTGGAATGAGAAATAGTTTTTGTCATTCTTTACCCGCATAAGTCCACCGCTTTTATAAATTATTATCTTTAAATCCAGAAGAATAGTTGCGGTAATGAAAATCTATTTATAGAAGAGTGCTCAGCTTGAGCTAATTTATTCTTATTTCTGCTTGTAGGAGATGTAACTCATATAATCTAAAAAAAGGAGAAACGGGCATGCTTCAGATGTACAAATCAATAGATACTGGCATGATAACTTTAGACCAAGTTGAAGATGGAGCATGGATTAATCTTGTAAATCCAAACCCACAGGAAATCCTGTATGTTTCAAACAATCTAAATATCCCAGTTGACCATATCAAAGCTGCACTAGACGAAGAGGAACGCGCCAGAATTGAAGTGGATGAAGGTTGCACTCTTATATTAATAGACATTCCTATACCGAATACGAATTTGCAGGACGGGGGAACTTATTATACAATGCCCCTTGGAATTATTATTTCTGAGAATCACGTTGTTACCGTTTCTCTTATTGAGAATTATGTTATAAATGATTTTATTGAAAGGAAAAATAAAACATTTTATACATATAAAAAAACGCGTTTCCTTTTGCAGATCCTCTATAAGACTTCAAATCTGTACCTTCAGTATCTCAGACACATTGATAAAACAAGTGATAAGATTGAATGTAAATTGCACAGGTCGCTGAAAAATCAAGAATTAATTCAGCTCCTTGAGCTGGAAAAAAGTCTTGTGTATTTTTCCACATCATTAAAAAGCAATGAGATAGTACTCGAAAAGATTCAAAGATTCAATCCAGTTAAACTGTATCCTGAGGACGCGGAGCTTCTTGAAGATGTTATTATAGAAAACAAGCAGGCAATTGAAATGGCAAATATTTACAGTAACATCCTCACCGGGACCATGGATGCATACGCGTCGGTCATTTCCAATAACCTGAATATTGTCATGAAATTCCTGACCTCGGTCACGATTATTATGGCGCTCCCAACAATGGTTGCAAGCTTTTTTGGGATGAACGTCGACAACCCTTTAGAGAACGTCCCCCATGCATTTACGATCATTTTCTTAATGACGATTTTTTTCTCGGTAATTTTAGCTCTCACAATGCTAAAAAAGCAAATGTTTTAAGTTCGGACAACCTCTCGCTGAATTCCCTGCATTTATCATGGTTGCAAACAGCTTTCTCATGAAGCTGGCTGATAGACTGCAAATCTTTTACTATGTCGCTTGGGATGTTTCTCTCGATCATAAGTGATTGATTCAACTAAAAATGAGATCGTCAAAGCTTATATCCCCGGGTTAAATACTCCGGGGTTTACGCTTCGTCCTGTAGGCCTGGTGATCGCGGAGTTTCTCCACAGAATTCTTTACCGTAGAGGCGTATTGACAGTGAATAGATATCTGGATTTTAGAAACTCCTGATGTACTTTAGTGATGAATTGAGTCGTAAGCACTTTCGCCATGGAGAGATATATCGAGACCTATTAGCTGTTCTTCATTTGAAACCTTAACCGGAGTTATTGCATTTATGACTATCAGCATAATATAGGTAAATACAAATGCATAAATAGAAGCACCCGCAACAACCACGAGTTCTTTGATGAAGAATCCGGTACCACCATAAAGCAGTCCGTCAACTCCTACCGGATTTATGGCAGTTGAAGCAAAAACTCCCAGGAGAATTGTCCCGGTTACTCCTCCGATTCCATGGACGCCCCAGACATCCAGGGCATCATCCCATTCCATTCTGTTTTTAATATGTACCGCAAAGTAGCAGACAACTGCTCCGAGGATGCCCATTAATGCAGCTACAGGCAAGGACACAAAGCCTGCCGCAGGAGTGACAGTCGCAAGACCGGCAACTGCTCCAGTCATAAGCCCCACAAATTTTGGTTTTCTTTCCTTAAACCAATCTATTACCATCCAGGTAATTGCTGCAAAAGAAGCTGCAGTGTCGGTATTCATGAACGCGAGTGCGGTAATCCCGTCCACATTAAGTTCACTGCCGGCATTAAAACCGTACCAGCCAAACCAGAGAAGTGCAGTTCCGATAGCCATTAAGGGGATATTGTTTGGTTTCGAATCTTTATACATTCTTGAGCCTACAAAAAAGACCGAAGCAAGGGCTGCAAATCCCGCTGTCGCATGGACCACTATCCCACCTGCGAAGTCAAGAACGCCCATTTGTGCTAGCAGACCGCCCCCCCAGACCATATGGACAAAAGGATAGTAAACGAAGAGCTGCCAGAGGACCAGGAAGATAATGTAAGCCTTAAACGTAATCCGGTTTGCAAATGCTCCGGTAATCAGTGCTGGAGTAATGATTGCAAACATCATCTGGTAAGCAACAAAGACGAGCTCCGGAATGTCCCCGTTTCCAAACAGAGTATTCGGAGTAATCCCATGCAAGAACATTTTGTCCAGATTTCCTATGATTGCACCTTCTCCTCCGCTGAAACACAGAGAATAACCGATGAAAAACCATAAGATACTTGTCAGCCCGAGAGAAACGAAACTCTGCATCATGATGCCGAGAATGTTTCGCTTTGATGCAAGCCCTCCGTAAAAGAACGCCAGACCTGGAGTCATAAGCATTACAAGGCTTGTCGCAAGCAGCATAAAACCTGTTGAGCCAGTATTTAACATATTTTCGTCCCACATTATTTATATTAGTAAATAGGAAGTCTCATATTTCTTGCCCTTTTCCCACTTTATTATACTTATTTTTTTCGATCTCTCCAGTGACAACAATCCTGATTGTGGGAAATGATTAGGGATTAAATCCAAAAAAACGAGCCCAATAGCCTGTGTACTCAGATTTGAGAGCAATTATTTGCTTACGATTTCCAGTAATTATTTTCGGACCCCAAATCTGATTTCAAACCTTAACTCTGCTCATTTAGGGAATAACTCCAAGTTTAACTTTTTCTCTATTTCACCAATCTTCTTAGCATGACTATGTCATATTAGACAGTTACTCCAATAGCTGTCATCGATTTCACTGCAAAGATAATATTTGGCGTATGAGGTCAATGATGATGCTTTACTTG
>JADGNM010000390.1 GCA_017883485.1 Methanosarcina sp. | reverse complement strand
TATAATAATTAATATATATCCAAAAGGGAAATTCTAATTATTCAAGGTAATTGTCGGACAGCCTGTTTAAGGTAGGGTGGCCGTCCGCAATTTGATTTAGGATCGATCAATATCAAACTATCGTAATTAAATCAGAGGAAAAAACTTTTTAATTAATGTAAAGGAATAAAACTCTTAAAAAAAGTGTATATTTTAAAATATCTTTTTCAACCACTTGCGTTATAGATCAAGAAAAATCTCAATTTTTCGGATTAATACTCTAAATTTAGTATCTAAATATATTTTTTACGTTTGATTATATTAATTAACTTATTCAGAAGCTTATGGTTGAAACTTCAAATATTATGAAATATGGAAAGTTTGCTGTACTAAAATTTTGATATTCCATTTTCGGTTATACGATTTTATTAATTAGGGGGTGGAGATTGCGGTTTAACTTACTGCAAAGCTCTTCATTCTACCTATCCTAAAAACTGAGTCAACGCAGAAAGAGAGTTGTAGCTGCAAGTCAGAAACTAAGCAATGAATACGAAAGAGAGCGGCAACAGTCGCGCAATCTCCCATCAAACGAAAGTGACGTCCTTCGAACGACAGGCACAAGAAATGGAGTTATGAGAGTAATTCAACTTACTTTCTTGATAATAAGTTTCTTTACAGCCTTTTTTCCATCTACTTCATTATCAGTATCTTCTGTGCTTCCGGAAATTTCAGTCCAGATCAGGAAGTTATAGTCAGTACCAGCCCCAATGTCTCTTATACGAATCTCAAGGGGGTTTTCTCTTGCAATTTCATTTTCTCCATTGAATTTTTGGTGAAAGATTTTTGCTGCAGCCTTTTCGGGAGCGGGGGCAGAGATTACTCCGATCATTCCTCCGGTTTTATCTGTTGCAATAAAGGCTTTTTCCTTTTTTCCCTGTTCTGCAGAGGATTCCTGCTTTATGGTTTCCCGCCTTAGCTGTCTCCTGACATTATTCAAAGCGTCTTCGGTGTCTTTTCTTGCAGGAGCTGGTTTTGATGCTTTGCTTTCGGAAAGATGTTTCTCTTTTTTCTCAGGTGGGATATAGGGGGTTTTCCCAGGATTTCATGCAGAAGCATGATTGCAGCATGTTTATCCAGGGGCTCGTTATTGTTCCCGCACTTTGGGGACTGGATGCAGCTCGGGCAGCCGCTTTCACAGGGGCAGCTCTCGATTGCTTTTAAGGTGCCGTCAAGCACCTGTTCGATCAGGTCATAGCCTTTTTCGGCGTATCCGACTCCCCCTTTGTGCCCGTCGTAAATGAATATCCCGCTTTTGCCTCCAAGGTCGGGATGGGACGGAGTTGAAACTCCGCCTACATCGCTCCTGTCCACAAGCAGGTGAAGAGGGTACATGGAAATCATTGCATGCTCGGCTGCGTGAATCCCGCCTGCAAAATCCAGTTTATGCTTTCCTGTCATTTCCTGCAGCCTGTCAGGAAGCTTCAGCCAGAGAGCCATTGTCTGAAGGGTTATCGGAGGCATTTCAAGGTTGTGAGCACTCATGATATCGTTGCTGTGAGTCTGGATTCTTCTGTATCCGACTACCTTATCCGTTACCTCGACTTCGCCAAGCCCGACCTCAACCTCAGGAGCATGCATAAGAGTTTTTGTTGCATAAGTCTCCTGCACCAGAACCGAAGAGTCAATCATTGGCTTAGTATAATAAGTGTCATGCGTTTTTACGGCGTGGATCTCTTTCTTTTCATGGTCGATCCTGTTTACGTAATAGGGCTCTCCCCTGTGCATATAGACAGCGCCCGGGTAGCACTCCCGAAAAGCCAGGGTTTCCTCAATGTCTTTTTCAATAGGAAAGCTCTTTTCTCCTTCAAAGGCAAGGAGAGAATAAGTATTATTATCTATTCCTCTCAGAGAGACATGTTTATGCGGAAAAGGTTCAGTTGAATATTTCAGGTCGATACCTGCAAGCAGGCCTTCTGCTTTAAGGAGTTCTACAACTCTTGGATACCCTTTTCCGAAATATATCTCATCAGATGCCCGCAGGGGAATTTCTTTTGCCGCACAAAGCAGGTGCCCTGCAAGGATGTAAGGGTTCTTAGGGTTGAGGACCGCATTTTCGCTGCTTCTTGCAAAAAAGTCCGCAGGGTTTCTCATATAGTATTGGTCAAGGGCATTTGTTCCTGCTACCAGGACAACGAGGCTTTCTTTTTCGCTCCTGCCCGCCCTGCCTGCCTGTTGCCTGGCACTCATGACCGTTCCCGGGTAGCCGTCCAGAATACAGGCATCAAGACCCCCAATGTTTATCCCGAGTTCGAGGGCATTTGTGGAAATAACCCCTCTAAGTTCCCCTGAATTCATTTTCCTCTCAATTTCTTCCCTTTCCCTATCAAAATAGCCGCTCCTGTACGAGCATATAGCAGTTGAGAGATTTCTGTCTCTCAAAAGCTCCCTGCAGTTTTTATACATCCTTTCCACTCCCTGTCTTGACCTGGTAAATGCAAGTGTCTGCAGTCCAGCCTGGACAGATCTGGTAAAAAGGTAGGAAGCTTCGGAAAAGCTGCTTCTTCTGAGTATGAAGCCTCTGTTATTTATGTAGAGAGGCGGGTTCCAGAAAACGAATTTCTGAGGCCCGTTTGAAGAGCCGTTGTTCTCAATTACCTCTGCTTCCCGCCCAAGAAGGGTCTCTGTATGTTCTTTTGGATTCCCGATTGTTGCAGAACAGCAGATAAACTGCGGAGATGCCCCGTAATACTCAGCCACGCGCAAAAGCCGCCTGAGCAGGTTTGCCATATTGCTCCCTATAACTCCCCGATAATAGTGGCTCTCATCAACGACTATGAATTTGAGGTTTGAGAAAAAGCGATTCCAGAGGTGATGCCAGGCAAGGAAACTCATGTGGACCATTTCAGGGTTTGTAAAAACAATATTTGTCTTCCCGTCCCTTACTTTCCTTTTCTGATCCTCGCTAAGGGCTCCGGTATAACGGGCTATACCGGCTCCCGATTTCAAGGTCTCTTCAAATTCTATAAAAGTCTTTAACTGGTCGTTTACATTGCCCTTGATGTATTTATTCTCCAGGTCAATTCTTTGCGCTTCTATTTCTCCGCCCATAGTTTTAATTTCTCTGGTAGTCGGAATAATAATAAAATAAATCAAGATAAAAAATATCAGCGCAAAACCGACCAGGCTG
>JADGNM010000389.1 GCA_017883485.1 Methanosarcina sp. | reverse complement strand
TATTCCTTCGGAGGCGGTTTATTACGAAATAGTTAATATTCCGGAACTTTCAACACTGGCCCGACGTATGAGGGTTTATCCGGTTTCTCCAAATACTTTATATGCCCACCTGCAAGTTTTACTTTTGAGTTTTGAGGGAAAGGATCTGGAACTAAAGTCAAAAGAAGTTTTTAGAATTCTAAGAGCTATTCAAAAAGATTACAGCAAGGTTGATGAAAACTTGAGCACTCTGCAGAAGCACTTGAATAACGCATATAACATGATGAGCAATGTTTTCTCGTCATTTACCCAGCTGGGTCAAAAAATTAGTTCTACACAAAATCTGGGTGGTGAAATTAAAAAAGAAAAAGAATTGGAATCATAATTTTCGTGCTACAATCTGATCGTGGTAAAAGATACTTCAAGCCTCAAACTAAACAAAGAACAACAGGACGCGATTAAATTTGGCAATGGGCCGCTTCTGATTATTGCCGGCGCCGGAACCGGAAAGACGACTGTAATAACCGAAAGAATTAAATACCTTATCTTCTCAAAAAAAGCGAAGCCTGAAGAAATTTTGGCGTTAACTTTCACCGATAAAGCCGCAAAAGAAATGGAGGAAAGAGTAGATGTTGCAATGCCTTATGGATATACGCAAATGTGGATTATGACTTTTCACTCTTTCTGTGACAGAATTTTACGCCGGGACGCACTTCATATCGGACTTGACCCCAAATATAAATTAATGACGGAGGCGGAAGCTGTACAACTTTTGAGAAACAATCTTTTTAAATTGGATTTGAATTATTTTCGTCCCCTAGGAAACCCGACAAAATTTTTGAGTGGAATGCTGCAACATTTTTCGCGATTGCAAGACGAAGACGTCGCGCCAAACGATTATGTCAATTGGGTAAAAAAACAAAAAGCTGTGGTTCCCGAAGAAAAAATAGAAGTGGAAAAGTGGAGGGAACTTTCCAAAGCTTACAAAGCTTATGACGAAATAAAAGTTAAAGAAAGCGTTTTAGATTTTGGAGACGTAATAGTTAAAACCTTGAAACTTTTCAGAGATCGTCCCAATATTTTGAAAGAATATCAAAATAAATTCAAAGAATATATAGAAGATGACTTGGATACCCCTCGAGTCTTGGCTCTTCTTTGGGATGTAGCAAAAGATGAGAATATGTCTGCCCCAGATAAAAAAGCCACTATTTTGGATTTCGATAAAGTTTTAGGTTTGGGTTTCGAAAATCTAAAAGAAGAGATTACAGAGCTTAGAGTTGAAACTAGAGTACTGGATAGCAAACTTGATAAGCTTCAGAATACGCTAGATGGGTTTGTAGGTACAGTTGACGATTTAAGAACTGACAATACTGTGGGAACGCATCATACGAGGGAACTTCAAATTAAAGTTAATGATCATGAAAAAAGATTAAAACAAATAGAATCCTCAAAACACGCTATATGAAAAATTCCTTTATTATCGGACATTCATTCACAGCTACTATGATGAGAAAATTAACAATCCAAGTTGGGGAAGATGCTTTGAAAATCCCCTTATCTCAAGGCTTCTAACAAAAGTCTCCAGATATGAAAACAAGGCTGTTGAAGAATGTCCCCTACTAAAAACAATTGTGGAATCTAGAAACGAAAATAAATTCCCTCTAACAATAAACGGTATGAGTTCCCTGGAATACATTGCAAATATCAAAGGAGATATCGTTCATGCAAAGGAAAAGTGGTTAAGCAGCCAGCCGTCTCCTTAATAAAAGGGCTTTCACATACGATCAATGCCAGAGTCGGAAAGATTTACGAAAAATAAATAGACTACGTTGGCAACCCGCCCGAATTTCGCTTCGGCACCCGAATTTCGCGTTGGGAGCACAGAAAATCGGAGATTTTCTGGGAGTTGCGATGCAATCGCAACAGCACGAAGTCCTTTTCGCTCGCTTTGCTCGCTCTAGAGGACCAATTCATAATGTAATGTAATGTTATGAACTGCTATCGACTGCTGACAGTCGGAAAATACGGAGTCAAGGAAAAGGGGCACAGTTATTTCCGTGTTTTCCGGTTTTCTGCTTTTTAAGTGGTTATGGTGTCTTGATTTAGCCTTCCAATACCCGCCTATTTATCGCAATTTATGCAGATTCAGTTAACAGTCTATTTTAAGAAATTCTGGAATTAGAAATAATTGAGTGTAATTGCCAGGATTTGGGAAATGAATGACAGGACTCATTTTTCTTCATTTTCAAGGTCCCCCTCTTCCAATCCGAGTTCTTTTCGCAATTGAGCTTTCTTTTCTTCAAACACCTTCATAACGGTAGAAACAGGGACAATGAGCCCATCGATCATTACGAACTCATTCAAAGGATTCTCCTTCTGCATCCTTTCTGTGGAGAATTCCTCATCAAAATATCTCATTTTGAACATATCGCGGATTATCTTTGCTTTCTGGGAAGTTGTGCTCTGGCTTGTCCCGAAATAATTACAGAGATCAGTAACACTTACGCAGGGCTCAAAACTTTTATCAAAAAGAAAATTGATCTGTCCAAGCGCATAAACTACTGCGGCCGCCCAAATCTCCAGTCTTCCGGAAAGAAAAGGCACTTGCCTTTTCCGGCTCATTTTGTCGATAAGCTTCCGGCACAGCATTTTATAGTCTTCATCAAGATAGCGGTCCGCAAAACCATCTGTCATCTCAATGAGAGTATCTTTCTTCTGCTTTACAAGTTCGCGATCGCTCATAGTTCGTCCTCTGAGTATCTAATTATATGATTTATACTTTATAGTCTTTCAGACCCGATGGAAAAACGATTAGGAATAAACAATTTTCAACCCTCAAAAACTTGGGTAATCCACCAGTAGTCTATTGATTTTATTCGAAAAAAATGAAATCCAGCTTCTACTCTTTCTTTTCCCGCAATTTTGGCACAGCTGGGTCAGCCTGTTTGTGAGCAAATAAACGCAAGCAAAAGCCATGTTGGGGAGTACGTTATGAAAGGATCTATCACGTATTAGTGGACGACCAATAAACCTAATAGCTAATAGAAAATAGGATATTGATTTGGGGGGTTATATCGAGTCTTTCATTAAACTTTAGTAACTATTCAGATAACCTTTCAAAGGCTACAATTTTTCCTCGTTTCGAGGAAAAATTGCATATAAAATGAATACTATTTTGTTTCGTTATTATG
>JADGNM010000388.1 GCA_017883485.1 Methanosarcina sp. | reverse complement strand
AAAAACATGAAAATTGTCTTTGATGAGTATTTGGGGAAATGGAATTATAGAGCCATTCCCGAAGTGAAAGCTTGAAGTTATTTTTTAACCATTCCTAAGAGAAAAGTTTAGCATATGATACAAAGTAAATATATTATTAGAAACTATGTGCTTGTAGATCAGAAAATTTTGAGCGTTTTCATAAAAATAAATTCGGAGAAGGATAGGAAAAAAACGATGGCACAGCCACTGTTTGAAACTAAGGGACTTTTTGTGATAACATTCATTCTTTTGTTGCTGAGCTCTGCTTCCGTTTCAGTCGTTTCAGCTGGAGATTTATTGACAGGCTACTTTGGAGAAAATAAAAATTCAATCGGAGGTTATCTGACAGGAGCCGTCGAAACTCCTTCTTTATTTTTTGTCCAGGAATTTTTATTTCCCCTGACGGAAAGCGAAAGAGAGGTAAATAAACACATTGAGATTATAAGCCCACTCTTCTTCCTGGCAGCAGGTATCCTTGCAGGCTTTAATCCCTGTCTGCTTGCAGTAATGGCTTTCCTTGCATCTGTGATCCTTGCACAGCAGGGAGGAAAAAAGGAAATGCTCAGAATTACTTTAGGTTTTTCAACAGGGATCCTTACAATACACATGTTTGCAGGAATCAGTATCCTCGGTATTGTCAACTTCCTGCCAGAAATAAGGGGCAGTTTTACTGCAATTACTATTTTGCTTACCGCCCTTCTCGGCTTCTGGCATATTTTCGATGCATACTGGCTCAAAAAGCATGCAAGATCAACCTTCAAGACTCCGGATTCCTTGAAGAATTTTATGAGCGGGATGAATGAACAAAATCTCCTGCTGCTGTCTTTCCTTTCAGGGGGCTTGTACTCCCTTGTCAAGGCCCCTTGTGTAGGGGCCGTTTACCTCTCTATCCTGAGTATATTGATAACAAAAACAAATGTGATCAGAGGAATAGCATACATGGGACTTTACAATCTCGGCCTCCTGCTTCCTATTGTAGCTCTGGGGCTTTTGCTTTCCTTTGGATTGAGCCCAAAAGAAGTAACTGAGTTCAGGGAAAAATGGAGAGTGGAAATAAGGCTGACAACAGGGCTTATACTTATTGCACTTGCCCTGCTGATGCAACTCGGGATAATCTGAACAGAGACACTAAAACAACCGAATCAAAATCCTTTATTGAGTTAGAGTCTTAAAAATAGACTTCAGATCAGATAGTCAGAAATCAAATCGTGAGCTCTTTATCCGGTTCCTCGGCAGAAGAGAGAAGGCGCTTTTCTTCAATCATCTCAAGCAACCTGTTCATTACCTTTTCGATCCCCTCTCCGGTAATTGTGGAGATGCTTAGCTCTGCTTCCTCTGTTTTCCTGAACTCCGGCCTATCAGCTTTGTTTGCGACCACGAGTAGCGGGAGTTTAAAATTTTCCCGAATTTCTGCGAGCAGACGTTTCTGGTCTTCAAGCTCGTATCCGCAGCTTTCGCTGGGATCAATCATGAACATTACGACCGCATCAAGGAACTGGATAGCTGTAATTGCCTGCCGTTCGATATAATTTCTCTCGGACATGGGACGGTCAAGCAGACCGGGAGTATCCATAACCTGGTAACGGACCCCTTCACGAGTGAAATGCCCGATTGTTACTCCCTTCGTAGTAAAAGGATAGGGAGCTATTTCCGGGCTTGCACCGGTAACTTTTGAGACAAAACTCGATTTCCCTACATTCGGGTAGCCGGCAATCACAATCGTGGGTTCTTCCTTGACATCCGGAAGCTTCCTTAAGATATTTCTGGCTTCGTTAAGGAAAAGAAGATCCTTATCGATAGACTTAATAATCGAGGCGAGCCTTCCGAAAGCCTCTTTTCTTACAGGTTCGGGAATATCCGAATTCCGGACATTTCCAACATAGCTCCTTGCAACCTCATGAATCTTCCTGCTGGCCCAATCTATGGATGCAAGAGACATCTTGAGTTTTTCTACACCGACAAGAATATCTGTAAGTTCATAGTAGAATTTAGGTAATTGATCGAAACTGGGGAAACGCCTGACAATGTTTGATAGGTTATCTGTGAAGATATTTGCTGCTGTCAATATCATTGATTCATTTGCCCTGAGTCTGCTGTCTCTGCTGTCGATAGTTTTTCCGGACATCGCTCTTGCTGCCCGCTTAAAAGCTTTATTAATTAATTCCTGGGAAGTTGGAACTGTATGAATTTTTTCAAATGTCATTATACTCTGACCCCCTGAGGGTAATTTCCCGAAAGGAATTTATTGCATGTTCAAAGGAGTACCGGACTCTTTTTATATTTGTAATTGTTATTTATAATGGAATTATAATCATTAATAATGGTAAATATAGTTGCACAGATTATCCTTATAAGTGTCATACATCATCCATATAAGGGTATATTAATTTGATGGTGGAAGTATGGAACTCACTCCAATTCAAAAAGATATTATTATTGCATTAATTAACCTTCAGCGCCAAAAAAACAGGGCAATTAAGGGGGAAGAAATAGCCGAGCTTATCCAGCGCAATCCCGGAACCGTCCGCAACCAGATGCAGTTATTAAAAGCCCTGGGACTGGTGGAGGGAGTCCCCGGACCGAAAGGAGGATACAAACCCACAGGGTCAGCATACGAATCTTTACGCATTCAGCAGCTTAAAAACGAATCAGTTGTCCCACTTTACAAAAACAACATTGTAGTCAATGGTACCACAGCCGCGGAAATTAGTTTTACGACCGTCAGGAATCCCGACGCCTGTAACGGCGTCGTGCGCGTGATAGGAAACATAAGGGACTTTGTAATGGACGATAAGATTCAAGTTGGTCCAACACCTGTAAACCGCCTGATAATTCGCGGGGAAGTTACGGGAAGGGACGACACAAGTAACTCTATTCTATTCAATATTACCGAAATGATATCTCTTCCTAAAAAACACGTTAAACACTATATGAAATATCCCCCTCTGCTCGTGAATATGAATGCCAGCATTCAGGAAGCGACCAGGCTTTTTATCAGGAATAATGTTCACGGAGCGCCTGTTGAGGACAAGGGAAAAATCGTAGGGATAGTTACCTACACAGATATCGCCCATGCCATTGCCCAGGGAAAACCGAACGTAAAGGTTAAAGATATCATGACAAAGGAGCTAATTACTGTTGATGGGGATATGCAGCTCTAC
>JADGNM010000387.1 GCA_017883485.1 Methanosarcina sp. | reverse complement strand
CCCGGGTTCCAAGAAAAAGAAAATGTGGGTTCACGAAGGCGATGTTGTCATAGCCAGCCCATGGGAAATCCAGGACTCAAAAGCCGATGTTACCTGGAAATACACAAGGCCGCAAATTGAATGGCTTGAAAGAAAAGGGTACCTTAAGTAAGACACTGATGCAAATGTTATGACCTGCAGCATCTTTTGTACAGGCGCAATAAACAACTAAAACGGATGCTCGGATATAGACTGTAACTTTTACATTGTGTCATTATTGACTTTCCGATAATCTCTTATAATGGATTATCGGGCACTTAACTCGCCAGTACCCTTACATTATTCACCATAACTTCCGGCCTATTTTTTTACTCAATATTTATTTAAAGATTCTTACCAAACATGCAGTATATGGAAACCCCCAAAACCCCCCCTTCTTTTGCAGAAAACTTGTCTTATTTTGATACAGGACTGCAGCAGGCATTTTCCTGGTTTTCAAATAATTTTGATAATATTTTATTCATAATTATTATTGGCCTGGGCACTATCCTTGTAGCACGGACTATAAACCGCCTTATGGAGAGCTATTTGAAAAAAGCAAGCAGCAAGCTTCATATGGGCATCACTGCCTTTCGGATGTTCAGGCATATTACGGTTGCAATAATCTATTTTTTGGGAATTATTATTATTATATTCAGCATACCTAGCCTGCAAAATCTCTCCGTTGCCCTCTTCACAGGGGCAGGAATTGCAGGTATCGTTATTGGTTTTGCAGCCCAGAGCACACTAAGTAATATAATTGCAGGCCTTTCACTTGCCATTTTTCAACCTTTCAGGGTTGGGGACAGGCTGGACATAATGAACGAATACGGAAAAGTTGCGGACCTTAACCTCAGACACACTGTCATCATAACCTGGGATAACAGGCGTCTTATTATTCCTAACTCCAAAATGAGCAATGAAGCAATAATTAACTGGACAATAGAAGACCCTGCAGTAATCTGGCCAATAGATGTTGGAATAGGTTACGATGCCGATATCGACAAGGCAAGAAAGATCATGATCGAAGAAGCCAGAAAACATCCAAATGTCATGCCTCCTTATGAAATGGGGTACAGCGTGGCAAAGTCCAGTATAATTAAATCCGACATCCTTAATATGGGATTTCTCCACTTGCCTGTGCTCAGTGCCGTGGACCCCGATTTCAGGGAAAGAGGAGAAATTAAAGTCAATGTCACCGAATTGGGAGAATTCTCCGTAAATCTTCGCCTGCTGGTCTGGTTTAAAGATAGAAGCATCTCATACAGCTCAGGATGCGAAATCGGGAAGCTATTAAAAAACGCTTCGATAAGGAAGGCATAGAGATTCCATATCCGCACAGAACTATCTTGTTCAAAGCAGATATTGACAGGGAAAAGAAAGGCACTGGAAAATTAGCCTCGACAGAAAAGAATAAAATAGAAATTTGATTTTTAGAAAGGTCTTGGGGACCAATAAAATATAAGAAGTGCTGAAAAAGATATGTGCTAACTAGCAGTATACCATTAAATTTTTAGAACTTGTATCATATATATATGAATAAGGACTCTGAGAAAATATGCTACTGTTTTTAATATCAACCAACAAATTTACCCCACTCCCAACACTCAGATGTCCTACCCCAACTGATTTTCTGGTCATTTGGCCTGCAGTTTCATCCTCTGTGTGAGGATACATTTACCTCCGTGCCTGCCGCCCAGGGGGTTTTGCGACGAACCCAGAGAGTTCATGCAGCGTGCCATAACAGCTGCACCCCTGGCAAGTCCGTCGTCTACAAAGACTACTTTTTCGTCAACTTCCGGAGCAAGGTTAATTTCTTTCAGGTACTTCAGGATCAGTTTTGGTTTGTTTCCAGTGATACCGGCTCTACCGGTAATTCCGATAGTCGTATCCTCAAAAATAAAGTTTTCTTCATCTGCGACCTTAATTAGCCTGCAGACAACTCCTGCCATGACCTCGTCGATAATAGCGTAAGCAACCTGAAATCCTTGAGTTTCGCAGATTTCCCTGCCGATATCACTGAGTTTATCCAGATCGGTGCCGTTCTCACCCACATCGCAGCCTATAAGTGTTACACTTATCTTCTCAGCCGCGTCCGGCCTCACAGGCACGCTTCCGTAATGTGTCCTGCCTGTTGGAACCTTTTCTATAATAATAAGTTCATTGATTTGCTTTGCAAATTCTTCAATCGTATTAGCCTTTATCTCCAGGGTAAGGAAAGAAGGCGGCTTTTGGTTCTGAAAAACTTCGAGAGCGGTCCCAACTTTTGGATCAACTTTCTTTGAACCCCTGATAATTGCGTCAGGAATTGCCCCTGCGTAACCCCAGAAGCTCCCGATTGTTTTTGCATATGGCTGGTCAGGACTAGTGACCCTGCCGTCAAGGGTTGTACCGAAGTCAATTGAAATGCAGGGATTCCTGAAATCGACGTCAGTAAGTTTGGCTGCTTCTTTAATACCTGCTGTTGCAAGTTCTCCTTCCATTTCATTTGCAACAATTTCAACACCAGTTGAACCTATAGGCGGCATTACCCCGGCTACGGCCCCATCAAAAACTACCTCTTCAAGTTTGCTGTATTTCCGGAATTTCTTAGAGATATTTGAAATCGACATCGGAGGCGTCATATTTTTTGGAGGTACTCCTGCTATCAGACATCCGTCTGCCAGAGCTTTGATAAATTCACCCACCTCATCGGGAGAGTCAAAACCAGCAACTACACCCGTGGAGCGGACAACAAAGTTGAGATCTGTCTTTATATCCAGATTGGCTTTTTCCAGAGATTCTGTCAGGGTATCACATACCAGTTCAGCAACTGCCTTCCGGGTAAGCTCCACACCAGTAAGTGTTTTCCCGAATGGGGCTTCCCCGGGTTTCGGCGGGCAGATATCCCTGGTCATCCGCACAACCTTATTAATAATGTGGGTCATTCCATTGTCCATATTGGTAGCTGTAAGGATACATTTGGTTGTGGTGTTTCCGACTTCAACTGAGGCTACAATAAAGAAAGGATTTGATTTAAGTTCAATCAAACGAACTTGAGGTGATTCCGCAATTCTGGGTTTCAAAGCCATTTTTAACATGAAGGCGGGAAGTCCCCTTCCTCGGAGGCTATCAAGCCGACAGGTGGGGGATGAAAGCCGTCAACCTCAACAAAGTAAGTTTAACAGA
>JADGNM010000386.1 GCA_017883485.1 Methanosarcina sp. | reverse complement strand
TATCGGGAGCAAAAGCCCCTGTTTTTGATGCTCTTATGGCTTCAAGGAAAGCGTTGAAGAACTCCGGATTTTTCCTTTCTGGAAAGTCCGAAGCTGTCAAAACAGGGTTAAAATTCATTGCGTAAAGGTCAGAGAGCTTTACTTCATGCCCCTTTTCCTTCAGGGCATCAATGGCCGTATTTTTCAGGGCTGCGTTGAATGATTTTGGTTCCGGGTGTGCGTAAATGTAAAAAATTCTCATGTCATTCCCCCAAATGCTATAATATGAAACTCATTTTCCTGAATAAAAAATTAAGGTTGCCTCTTTCTATGAGGCGACGGCATAGATAAAATATGCATCGAGTCAAATAAGAACAATTAATTATGCATTTAGCTTTTTCAAAAGCCAGGCCATATTCTGCCCCAGAGTCTCCATGGTTCTTATGCCTTCCTCATCTTTTTCAACGTCCCCTTCGGCAAGACCTATCCCTACGTTCCAGTAGTTGGATCCCGGGATGATCATCTGGGAGATGGTAAAGAAATGGTTTATAGAATCAAAGACATGGACTGAACCAGCCCTTCTTACAGCAACGACAGCTGCTCCCACCTTACGCTTGAACAACCCGCCGTTTGCTCCGGCAACAAATCCTGACCTATCTATCAGAGCTTTGAGCTCAGGGGTCAGGTCTGCAAAGTAGGTAGGAGAGGCAAGAATAATACCATCTGCTTCGATCATCTTTTCGATGCATTCGTTGACGACATCTTTGTCAATTACACACTTTTTATCTTTGTTTTCGAAGCATTTGGCACAGGCAGTGCAGCCGTGTATGCTCTTTCCCCCTACCTGCACTGTTTCGGTTTCTATTCCTTCCTTTTCAAGTTCCGTAAGGACATGCTTTATAAGAGCGGCTGTGTTTCCTTCCTTTCTCGGGCTTCCGTTAAATGCAACGACTTTCATTATTATTTCCCCCAGGTTACTTCATTCTTTCAGTTCTTCTCCTCTTCAGTTCCTTTTTTATCCTTCAAGCTTAAACCTGTTTTCCAGGCTGCCCCCTTATAGTCTCCTACTGTCCAGTAACTATTGTCCGGCATGGTCAGGAGAAGGGGTTTCATCTTTTCGATATCAAGCCTTCCTCCTGTCAGATATTGCTCTTCCGAATAGGCTGCAAGAATTTCCCCTACAAAAAGGTAGTTTGTTGGAAATTCCATTGTTTCCACAAGCCCGCACTCGAGGTTTAACGGGCATTCCTTTATCATGGGTGCGGCTTCAAATTTCCCGTAAAAAACGTCGAAAAGCTTTGACTTGTCTTCCTTTCTTCCGGAAACTATGCCGCAGTAGTCTGTTTTTTCCACCATATCCGCGGAAGGGAAATTAACACTGAAACCCCCATTTTCAAGTATTCCTCTGGCAGTATAATGATTTTTATTGATGCCGATACCGATATAAGGTGGGTTTTCGTTTACTCTTAAGATCCATCCCACAGTCATGAAATTAACTCTTCCCTCAACCTGTGTCCCTACAAGAGTCACAGGCATGGGATAAACAAATACGTTGTTTCCTATATTGATCTTTTCTCCCAATATTCCATCCCCTATTCCTTCTAATTTCTCTATAAGTAACCTGATCTAAGAACTGAAAACAATATCAGTTTTTGATAGTCTCAGCTGTCTTTTCTTTTTAATACTTAAAGTATCAGTTTTTCTCAATTCCTGAGATCCAGCCTGAGTTTCAAAATTCTCTGTAAACTACTCTTCTCTTTTCCCGTATGTATTATAGTATATTTTTTTCCTGTCAAACCTGTCCTGCTGACCTGGCTCCTGGTCAGGGTAACCTACAGGTACGAGGGCCAGAGGGATTATATGTTCAGGCAACCCAAAAGTTTTCCGGAAACCCTCAACCCGGTCCTTCATTGGATAAATCCCGGTCCAAACCGCTCCAAGCCCGCAAGCGTGAGCTGCAAGCAGGAGGTTCTGAGTGGCTGCCGAGCAGTCCTGCACCCAGTATCCTGGAACTTTCTCAAGAGTTGTGTCCCCACAGACAAGGATTGCAAGGGGCGCATCCCTGCACATGCCAGCGTAGGGGCTGAAGGTGGGGATCTCCTCGAGTATTTTTCGGTCATCGATAACAATGAAGGCCCATGGCTGGGCATTAACTGCAGAGGGAGCGCTCATTGCAGCCCGGAGCATCTCGGTAACAAGCTCCCTGGGAACGGGTCTGTCCGTATATTTTCGAATGCTTCTCCGAGTGTGAATTGCTTCAATCGTGTCCATACTGATGCCTTATTTAATTTTTCTAAAGAAAATTAACCTTGAAGCCCTGTATGTGGACTTCCTTTTCTCATTAGATTTTTAATTGCTTTCCTTAGTTTATCCTAACTTTCATTGACATTTCATTACTTGAATAGATTAAGGCCTGTATTCTTTGCTTTCAACATAAGTTCGGCATTATCCTTGACTTCTCCTGGAGCGTGATATCCGGCTGCAACAAGGGTATCCTTTACGTCCATTCCTGCAAATTGTGAAATTTGGCCTTCGAATTCTCCATAGACTCCTTTGAAAGCTGTCGGGTCAGGTATACCCTGGGCGCCTACAACCACGGCTTTTTTTCCGGCTGGTAGGCGGGGGGAAAAATCTCGGTTTATCAGGGAATAGCAGCGGTCCAGGAAAAGCCGCATCTGTCCTGAAAACTGACCAAAATAAATCGGAGAACCGAAAACTATGCCATCCGCTTTTGCTATTTCATCGAACAGTTCTGCAAGGTCATCTTCAAGTTTGCATTTTTCATGGGACTTACAGTAGTCACATGCCTGGCAGCCTCTGTAATTCATTTCATTGAGGAGAAAAGTACTGGTCTCTGCTCCTGCTTCAGCTGCTCCTTCAAGGATCTGCTGGACAACGGTGTTTGTGTTTCCGTTTTTGCGGGGACTTCCTACAATGCCTATTACTCTCATACTATCGTGCCTCTCGTTCATTAAAACTGAATTTCCCTGAGTTTATTTTGTGATTTATACCCAATTTTTTCCTTCTTTAAAAGATCTATACTGGTTAATATCTAATTTGCGCAACTATATTTATTTATTTATTTATTTATTATAAATGCATCAGAGTGCCAGTTATAGAATAACATTGTGAGAACTTATCGTAGGTTAAAAAAGTAACAAGTGCCGTAAATGTCCTATAATTCGGGTTTTCAGGTATCTTTAGTTTT
>JADGNM010000049.1 GCA_017883485.1 Methanosarcina sp. | reverse complement strand
ATTATATGGATATAATCCTTAGAGATATATATTATTTACGAAAATTAAATTTCGAGACCCGTCAATTGCATGTGTTTTCGGTTAGAACGGGAATTGCTGTAAGGCAAGTACAACATTCACCAAACATGGAGTTTATAGCATCCTTACAATAAGGAAGGCTCGGCAGTATCTGCTGAGGTTGGTTTTCAAACCCAACTTTTCTCACTAAACTAACCGAGCCAGCGGGCCAAGTCTAAGAAATATGGTATCTTGCTTCAGCTAATATCTTTCCTTCAAGTCTTTGTATCTAAAGATTTTCCCTTTTGTATTGGACTGTGCAGTAATTGGATATCAAGTTTCAAGCTCCATTTGATGTAAACTCTTTTTCCTTATTCTCCAAGCCTCAAAGCTCCATGAGGACACATCTTGATGCACATGCCGCACTGGATGCACTTCTTTTCATCCACATGGACGTTCCAGGACTCATCAAAAGTATAAACAGTAGTAGGGCAGACCGAAATACAGGCTCCGCATTCGACACATTCTTCGTCGTCCCTATGAATAGGGCGGTCCAGAATGGAAACTATTGCTCCCCTTGATTCCAGAGCTCTTTTAATCCTATCGAACCGATAATCGCTTACATCCGCAATCAGTTCGCCGTAAGTTGAATCGATATTTGCGACCATTATATTAATCAGGATGCCGGTTTCAACTATAGACTCGGAAATAATCGGGTTCTGGATTCTTTCTGTGGGAATACTGATCTTTATTTTCATATTCAGTGCCTCCTTGCAAGGAGCTTGCTTATATTATCACTTGTTATTATCCCAAGAACTCGATTATGAGTATCAATTACCGGCATAGCGGATACACCATAACGATCCAGCCTGCGTGCAGCAAGATCAACTGGCTCGTTCGGAGCACAGGTTAATACTTTTTTCGTCATAACGCTTTCTACTGAATCAAAACAGTTCGCTGCAACAGCTTTGGAAATATCCCAGGCAGTAAGGATCCCAACGAGCTCGCCGGTATCAGAGACTACAGCCAGATGATTAAATGTGTTTTCCCATATCTTCTTTGCAGCGTCCTGGACAGTCTGGTTCTTTTTAATGGTCACAATAAACTCGGACATCACATCCTTTACAAGAGGCACCGCCTGGATTTGTTTCATCGGCTTTGCCACACCTTCTCTGGGAAGTCTTTCCACGGGCATGCTGACAAAGAATTCTCCGTGCTTTATCCATTCTTTCAGCTCATTTGCGATTATTCTGGCTTTCTTAAAGCTGGAAAGAGAAGAAGTAGGCACATCCTTTCCTTCTACTTGCACCAGGCCTGACCTCAGTTCGGCATAATTTACCTGTCTGACAACCGGCTTATTCCGGCTGCCCACAGCATAATCCAGGATATTGGTTGTGATGTCCTCATCGCTTACTGCAGTAGCAGATGCAAGCTTTTCATCGAGAATAGGTATAGGAATACCGATTCCCAGATAAAGAGTTGTCCCGTATCCTGTAAAGGAGGCAGCCCTTAAATAGTCAAGGTTCATTTCTTTCAGGTTTCCTTTAACCATTAAGGTACCAAAACCAGTAGAAGGAGAATGCTGGGTCCCGTTCCCTATAACATATCCCTGGGCTCCTCCGATGAAAATCCTTGTCCCTATGCCTATAGTTTCATAATCCGGATCGTTTGAGAGGGGAGAGAGCACGCCTGCCCCGGAATAGGTTACGTTTCCGAAATTTGGGAGAAGTTCACCCATATATGTATTCAGAATTCTTTTGGAACTGTTGGTTGCAGCCGCATATTTCTGGTAAGCGTTCCTGGGGTTCAGCAGGACTGCTTCATTCAAATCTTCAAGGGAAATTGTCGTGTCCAGAACTTTCCTGGGGTAACAGTCCGTCCCATATGAAGTTGCATGAACATCAATTTCTTTTCCTCTCAGAAGGTCTTCAATAACATGAGCTCCACCATACTGGATTCCCCGCGTATCCGAAATCTGGGTAGCCCCAAGGTAAGCATCCACGGCTGCAACTCCACCATAGGCCTCCACATTGTTGAACCAGACCCTCTGAATTTTGATCGGTGGCTCGGAGTGGCCAAGGTTAAGCATCAGACCGGATGAACACATGGCTCCGAATGTGCCTGTAGTCACTACGTCTACTTCTTTTGCAGCTCCTTCCACACCAAGGTCTTCAACTATTCCGACCATTTCCTCGGCCGTAACTACATTAACGCTGCCGTCTTCAATTTTTCTATTGATTTCATGAACTGATTTTTTAACCATGTGGGTTTCCTCTTTTTATAAACCGAATTAAATTGTAATATTTATCGTATTATATATTACTTTTGGTAATGTCACAGGTAACGGCCACTTCCAGAAGAGATAAAAAGACTGGACTCCAATCTGATCTATCTTAGACTGCCGGATTTGTGTCCTGAGTTTAATAAATAATAGTCAATATTTATGAACCATATATGCTACTTACGGTAATTGGAACTCTCTTTTCCTATGCTAGCTTTACAAAGACAGAATGGATAGTAATAATAGACAGTAACAGGCCATAAAGTACGCAATTTGTATCAAACAAGCTCTTACAAACTTAGGGAGGAAGGGTTACTTTCAGTAAGTTTCTTATCCTTAAAGCGTATTACCCGAGACCAGGTGATCAGTTGACACGCGTACTTGCTACCGGAACTTTTGATCTTCTTCATCCAGGGCATGTCTATTTCCTGACTCAGGCACGGACCCTGGGAGATGAACTTTTCGTCATTGTCGCCAGGGATTCGAACGTAACTCACAAGCCTAAACCCATTATACCCGAGGAACAGAGACTCGAAATGGTAAATGCCCTGGGAATGGTAGATAAAGCTCTTCTTGGCAGCGAAAGAGATATGTTCGAACCTCTGAAGCAGATCAGGCCAGATATCATTACTCTGGGCTATGACCAGAACTTTGATACCGATTTTCTGGAAAAAGAACTTACTAAAAGAGGGTTTCCTGCAAAAGTAGTTAGAATCCCGTTTTCAAAGGAATGTCCTTTCTGCAGTACCGGTGCAATTATAAAAGAGGTCCTTAAACGGTACGGGTAAACATATTCTACCGTTTGCATTTAAGCAAAACCTTTTTCTGGCGTTTCAAAAGGTCACTTACTGTATGTGATTCTGTATGTGATTCTGTATGTAATTTTGTATGTAATTTTGTAATATGATTTTACACAAATACTTTTTCAAGTCTGTCAAGAGCTTCTCTGATTCTATCAATAGATGTCGCATAGGAAACTCTGATAAAGTTCTCGCCTGAAGCCCCAAAAGCAATTCCTGGGGTGACTGCCACCTGAGATTCTTTCAAAAGTCTCTCTGCAACTATTGTCCCGTTTCCATATTCGCTCACATTGGCAAAGGCATAAAAAGCCCCATCTGGTTTCTTGCAGTCAAAACCTATTTTGTTCAGGCCTTCTACCAGGACGTCACGTCGAACCTTGAATCGGTCCACCATTGCTTTGACTCCATCCTGAGGGCCCTGAAGGGCTTCAAGCCCACCGTACTGAACAAATGTAGTCGCACTGCTTACCGAATGGGACTGGATTTTAAGTAGAAGCTTAAAGATCTCGGGTGGAGCAGTCAGATATCCGAGTCTCCAACCTGTCATTGCATAAGCTTTAGAAAAGCCGTTTACTGTGATAGTTCTTTCCTGCATCCCGTCAAAACTGCCAATACTGATGTGCTCTCTGTCGTAGATGATTTTCTCATAAATTTCATCTGAGACTACCAGCAGGTCATGATCTATTGCGAGATCTGCAACGCACTGTAAAGTCTTTTTCCCAAATACGCCGCCTGTTGGATTTCCAGGACTATTTACAACAATGAGTTTGGTTTTGTCATTCATGTAATCTGCAAAATTATCCGGAAGGAATCCCTTTTCAGGAACTGTAGGAACCCATACAGTATCAGCACCTGAAAAACGGATGCATGCGTCATATGTTACCCATGCAGGATCAAAGAGAACAGCCTGGTCCCCGTCCCCGAGAACGCCCATCATAATCTCGAAAATTCCCTGCTTTGCTCCGGGAGTAACCATTACATTTGTCTCGGTCACATCCAGATTGTTTTCCGCCCTCAATTTTTCGGCAATAGCTGCCCTTAATTCCGAAACACCTGCAGAAGGAGCATAATGGGTTTTTCCTTCATACATGGCCTTTGCCGCAGCGTCGCAGATATTTTTAGGGGTACTGAAATCAGGTTCGCCAAGGCTGAAGTTGATAACGTCTTTACCTTCTTTAATCATCCTGTTTGCAATATTGGAGATTCTGATTGTTGCGGATTCTTCTACACGCATGAGCCTTGAGGATGTCATAAGGATGGTCCTTGTTGTTACATTTTGCTAGTTTTTTTAATTTTTAGAGTTCACAGCCGCCGTACCAGCTTTACTGCAGCTTCAACTGCCCGTTTTGCATAATCTACACGCTCATGAGCTGCCATCCGGGTCATGCCCGGGCCAGGAATCCCAAGGGTCACAGGTTTATTGAACTCTAGGGAAAGGTCCATGATCTTCCTTGCAGCATGCTGCATTACTACCTGGTCATGATCGGTTTCACCTTCTATTACCGACCCTATGGTAACTACGGCATCGATATCGTCCCTCTGGCACAGCTTCTTAATTGCAAGGGGCATGTCAAAGACCCCTGGAACGAGAATGGTCTCTTTAACTGTCGCCCCCAGGAATTCTGCGTGTTCTCTTCCAAGCAGTTCCATCTGATATGTCAGATCCCTGTTAAATTCAGCTACAACAAATCCTAGGCTGATGGTCATCTAATAAGGTCTCCAGTCATATTTTTTTCACTTCAGTTATTTACATCCTCAACGGGCCTGCATCTTCAAAACCTTGCCTTTGCCCGGTACCGGCTTCCCTAATAAGATTTTCAGGCTTAAAGAGCAACTTTATCGCGTTTAAAGCATGTTCTCGTGTCCGTCGGTCCATGAGAAAAGCAAGTTCCTTCTCATCTTTTCCTTCATCCTCATGGACAAAGACCTCAATAATATGGGTGTTGGTCATGAGCTGGGCCATAATAAGCCCCTGGGAGGCTTCATGAGCGCACATTTTGTCTTTTTCCTTTGCCCCGGGCATCCCAAGGGCCATAACGATATCGCAACCTTCTTCCTCGATAAGTTTTTTAGCTGCAACCGGAAGGTCCTTTATCCCGGGCACCGTTACTCTCTTAATCTTTACTGATACATTTTTTTGTATCTCTTCTATTGCCGCACGTCCCATATTATAGCGTGCGAATGTAGTATCTGCAATTCCTATTGTGGGCATGTGAATCCGTTTGGTATTTTTGCCATTTTATTTGATTCCGGATCTGTCAATAACCTGCGTTGCAGCTTCTGTGCCAGCTCCCAGACTGTCAATGTAACCCCGCTTATTCAGTATGATTTCCAGCTGCTGGATGGTTGAGAGCACATCTCTTGCATTGACAATTCCCATGCATCCAATCCTGAAAATCTTGCTCTTCAAGCGTTCCTGCCCGCCTGCGATAATTATACCTTGTTTCTTCATATCGTTCTTTATTTCCTCTCCATCAATGCCTGCAGGTGCTTTCATGGCAGCAATCGTGTTTGAGTAATTGCTGTAATCATTAAGCTGTGGAAACATCTCAATGTTGATCTCGGCAACTGCTGCTCTCACAGCTTCTGTGAGAACCCCGTGCCTTTTAATCCTTGCCTCTAATCCTTCTTCTTTTAAGATTTGCAGGGCTTCCTGAAGTGCATAGTACAGAGGAATTGCAGGAGTATAAGGTGTTTCTGGCTTGGGTTTATCCCCACTTTCCTTATATGCAAGGAGATCGTTGTAATATGGCCTTTTTGCAACTCCTTTCATAGCTTCAAAGGCCTTTTCACTTACGGAAACTGCTGCAAGCCCCGGAGGTGCTGCAAGGCATTTCTGTGAACCTACGATTGCAATGTCAACATCCCATTCATCGACTCTGACGTCATCCCCTCCAATAGAAGTAATTCCGTCCATAATAAAGAGGGCATCATGCTTTTTAGCAAGTTTGCCAATTTCTGCAGCAGGATTAAGAATACCTGTGGAAGTCTCGTTGTGTACAAGGGTAATAGCTTTTGCTCCTTCCTCGAGCTTCTCTTTGACCATTTCAAGGTCAACAGAAAGACCCCATTCGAAAACGATAGGCACGGCTTCTGCGTAGAGAGCTGCAAGATCTTTAAGGCGCTCTCCAAATTTCCCGTTTTCTATGGCAATAACTTTGTCCCCGCTGCCAGCCACGGACCCAACAGCAGCTTCCATTCCCGCAGTCCCGGAGCCGCTGAGCACGAAGATGTCATTTTTTGTCTGGAAAACGCTGGAAAGGATTTCCCTGCAATCGGTATATATTCCGGCAAATTCTGTGCTCCGGTGATTAATCATCGGTTTTGACATGGCTCTAAGGACCCTTGGTGCGACAGATACGGGGCCAGGCATCATGAGAAGGCTATCTTCCAGATCCATATTACTATGCTCCACATTCTTTCAAAGATTTAATCGACTTTTATTTTTTATTTATTTAACTAATTAATTTAAATCTGTTATTTTAAAATCCAACAGTTACGAAACAATTTAGAGTCAATCCTAAGGAAAGATATGCTCAAAAAGCTCACAATATCTAAGCGCCCTCGCTTTCTCAAACCTTATTTATCAATCTCGATAACTATTGGATGGTTAATCACTGTTGATAGGTTAATCGCTGTTGATACGTAAACACTGTTGATAAATTAATCGCTGTTGATAGGTTAACCACTGTTGATAGGTTGGTACTGAATCAAATTCACGGTTCAGGTTTAATTAAATCCTGGTATATAATCGATGTGCTTTCCATTTTCGTTCTCAAACATCCTGGCTTATTAGGAAAAGTTTTCGGTTATTGACCCTGAAGTAGTTTCATTATATCGTGTTTTGTTACGACACCGATAACTGATCCTTTTTCTACTACCAGCACGGCTGGATTCTCTTCCAGTATATGCAAAACTATTGAAATAGAAACACCCGGAGATATTGTTGGGAAGGAATCTCCCATTATGTCGGAGACTTTTAACTGGGAGACTGGTTTCTTCTTACTTTCGCCCATTAATCTTACTATCATATCCTCAGAAATACTTCCGACCGGAACACCCCTCTCAAGCGCGGGAACCTGTGAAAAGCCATAAGTATGCATTACGTTTACTACCTCTTCCACAGAATCATCCGGAGAAACATGAACTACAGGGGAATGCATCAAATCCTTTATGAGAATCTGCTTCTCCTTTTTAGCTTCCTCAAAAGCTTCAAGTATTTTCCTGACTGTCGAAAGCCTGGGATCCACATCTCCCGATTCTATACGAGCTATTAGGGGCTGGCTGACTCCTGCTCTTTTAGCCAGATCGCTCTGAGTAAGCCCGAGTTCATTTCTTCTTTTTTTAATATCTTCGGGTGTTGGAAGCTGCATATGTATTACCGATAGTAATTATAATATTTAATATCATTGGTTAACATTATTTAAAGAGTTTAATATAAATTATTTTCGAGACTGAATAATCGTCCTCGGGAAAAAAGCCTTTCTATATACGTGTATAAAAGAGTATCACGTTATATATTCTTCTAATTTAGTGATCGCCCCATTCAATTACATAAAGAAATAAATTATTAAGACGAAATGAATAAGGGAGAATAAGTCTTAATAATTAAATAAATTATCAAAAAAAGAAAAACAGGGTAAAAAATTAAATCCCCTATAAAAAATTAACTCCACTTCGACTTATATATAAGATGGATTCTCTATTTCTTTCGACTGTCTTTTTCTCAGGTCACCTTTTATAGCCTGATAATATTTCATTGTATCAGGAGTAACCGAAGGCCCGGTTTCGGCAATCGCTTGAAGGAAGTGTTTCTGCTTTACCTCTTTTGCGTGAAGGTCCTCACGCAACGCATTCCTCCCCGCCTTTTTGCAAATAGCTGCAATGTCAGCACCTGTATACTGGTCTGTCAGGGAAACGAGTTTTTCGATATCAACATCCTCTGAAAGAGCAATACTCTCCGTATGGACCTTAAAAATTTCCTTTCGAGCTCCCTCATCCGGCACGGGCACGAGAATTAACTCATCAAAGCGCCCAGGCCTGAGAAGAGCAGGATCTATAATGTCAGGACGGTTAGTCGCGCCTATTACCACTACAGCCCTCAGTTCTTCAAGCCCGTTCATCTCTGAAAGAAGTTGATTAAGGATCCTGGCCGTAACCTGAGGCTCACTTGCGGAAGCCCCCCGGATGGGTGCCAGCGAGTCAAGTTCGTCGAGGAAAATAATAGAAGGAGCAACCTGTCTCGCCCGCATGAAAACCTCGGCAATTCTCTTTTCGGATTCTCCGTACCACTTGGAAAGCAGGTCGCTTCCTTTTGCGGTAATGAAGTTAGCCTCGGATTCATGGGCAATGGCTTTTGCAAGGAGAGTCTTTCCAGTACCAGGAGGACCATATAGAAGCACTCCTTTGGGAGCCTCAACTCCTATATCCCTGTAAGATTCCGGACTTTTAAGAGGCCACTCCACGGCCTCCTTCAGAAGTTGTTTTACTCCTTCCAGGCCGCCTACATCTTCCCAGCCGACATTAGGAATCTCGATTAGAATTTCTCTTATGGCCGACGGCTGGACATCTTTCAGGGCATTTTCGAAGTCTTCCATTGTGACCTGGAGTGTGTCAAGGATTTCAGCTGGGATTTCTGGTTCATTAAGGTTGATTTTCGGGAGGATCCGCCTTAAAGAACTCATTGCGGCTTCCCGGCAAAGCGCAGCTATGTCAGCTCCTACAAACCCGTGAGTTATTTTAGCGAAGTCTATGAGATTTACGTCTTCGGAAAGCGGCATACCTCTGGTATGAATCTGGAAAATCTCGAGCCTTCCTTCGGTGTCTGGAACTCTCAGTCCAATCTCCCTGTCAAACCTTCCAGGGCGGCGGAGTGCGATATCAATTGCTTCTGGACGATTAGTCGACCCTATAACAATTACATTCTTGCGAGCTTTAAGCCCATCCATCAGAGAGAGGAGTTGAGCCACAACTCTCCTTTCGACTTCTCCGGTAACTTCAGCCCTTTTTGGGGTAATGGAATCGAGTTCGTCAAGGAAAATGATTGCAGGTGCATTTTTCTCTGCTTCCTCAAAAATATCCCTGATTGCCTTTTCGGATTCCCCGTAGTATTTGGACATTATTTCCGGACCGTTGACTGAAATGAAATGAGCATCTGTTTCGTTTGCAACCGCTTTTGCAAGGAGGGTCTTTCCAGTGCCAGGAGGACCATATAAAAGCACTCCTTTGGGAGCCTCTATTCCCAGCCTGTCAAAAAGCTCAGGGTGCTTTAAAGGCAGCTCTATCATTTCCCTTACCTTGGTAATTGCGTCCTTGAGCCCACCCAGATCCTCATACATGACGGTAGGAACATTCTGCTCAGGAGTTATTTCCGTAGCTTCCGGTAAGAGCTCAACCTGCGTCAGGTCTGTAATTTTCACAATCCCCGACGGAGAAGTAGAGACTACCTGCAATTTTATCTCCCCGAGCCCGAATGACTGCCCCATGCCCTGACCTAAAAAGTCCTGGAAAAAGTCCTCGAACATGACCCCTTTACCGACGGGCTCTCTCTGCCTGGAACTCCTCAGGCTTGTAGTGGAAACAAAATCTCCCTTAGAGACAGTACGGTTCATGAATACGGCTTTAAGCGTTTCGCTTGGAGCATAGATCTGAATACCTTTGGCGACAGGCGCGAGAGTTATGCTCTTAGCTTCTTTCCAATCAGCTTTGCGCAAATCCACATATTCCCCTATACTTGTCTTTGCGTTTGAACGGATAAGCCCGTCCATTCGGATGATGTCAAGTCCGGCGTCACTGGGATAAGGGCGGCTTACAAGGGCTGAAGTTGTTTTCCCACCCTTAATTTCTACAACGTCAAAAGGATGAAGGCCCAGTTTTTCCCTGTAACTTTCGTCAATCCGGACAATTCCTTTTCCGACATCCCGTTGGTCGGCTTCTGCAACTTTCAGTTTTACGGTTAGTTTTCCTCCATCAGTCAAATAATACCCTCCATCTCATTTGTTATAACCTTCATACTCTCTGAAAGAAATAAAATAATGCGATAGTTTTTAAAGTTAACTCAATTTCAGACGCTTACCTTCTTTGCCTCCTCATCAAGCTCTTTTAAGCTTGCGAGGATAAAGTGTCCTTTGGGAAGCTTTGCGAGATGCACAAAATGTGTACTAAAATGCGTACAATCATCTTGCTGTCCGATTATCTTGCCGTCCGATTAGTAAAAAATATCCGCCTTCTCCTGTTTCCATATTAACTTGACCGAGACCCGCATTACCAGTCCGGTTAGAGTCAGCGCTTAGAGATACGGCACAGCCCAAATATGTAAAGTTGAAGCGATCAGTTGAATAGATACCGAGTGTCGTATTTGCATTTCCTGTAACAATAATGCGTGCAGCCTTCCCATAGAGGAAATACTGCCGTGTTTCAGGATATTTCGTTATGTAAATCCTATCCAGTCTCTTGATTACCACTTTTGCTACAAAAGAGAGCACTATAAACCAGATGTGAGCAGCTATGAAAGGAACGTTAAAAGTTACGTCGAAAGCTAAATTGTTGTCTGCATTATTATCTACGTTAGCATTATTGTCTACACTATTATCTGCGATTCTTAACACTGCGATCCTTAACACTGCAGTCCTTATCATCTCGCTTTTAGCACGAGATCTCTCGAGGATAGACACCATCCTGTCAACAATAGCACGAATATTCGGTAAAAGGGGCGATTCTTTCAGTGTGCAGTTTAAAAAAAGCGCCTTCATCGCCATAGTATATGTTTTCAAATTGATTTTATATATACGGAGGCGGATTACTGTTCAGGAGCATTTTTACTTATTAACCATACCTCTTTTTCGCATTGAGATTTCCGGCTTGCACTGCGATCTAACTGTTTAATAAAAGTAAATGCGGTAAGTAAATGCGATAAACAAATACCATGTATTGCACATTTCGAACCCCTGCCAATATAGGACAATAATATTTGACTATTGGACATTTTATTAACCTTATATCAACAAAATGACCTTTTAGTATA
>JADGNM010000385.1 GCA_017883485.1 Methanosarcina sp. | reverse complement strand
GCAAGAAATTTGAGATACCATCTCTGGCTCAATTAATCAGGGAAAGAAGTTCATCGAATTGAAAGTAAAAGGTTTTCACTCAATTTGAAGAGGATACGATATTTTCTTTCTCAAACTTTACGAATAAGGATCCCCACAAAAATATATATAACTTAAAAATATATACCAATTAATAAACAGAATGCGAGAGAGGATGGGCGGCTGACGGGCCTTCTGGTCTGAGGAAAGTCTCCCCACCGCTCCGGACACACGAACATCTGTTAAGGATGTCGGGCGAGAGCCCGGGCTCTGGCACAGAAACGAGACCATCCCCTGAAAATGCGATGATGCAGACGCTGAGGTCTCAGGGAAAATGGATGAAACGGCGAATCCTCGTGGGTGCAAGTTGGAAATCGGGAATTAAGAGCAGTCCGGAATCTCCCGATTGCTTTCGGAAACGCATAGCTGAATGCCGTCGCTGCAAGAGTCCCTCGGGACCTTTCCCTCCACTGGTAAGTGGCAGGAAATTTTGCAGTAACAGAAGGGAGCTTACAAGCCTCACTCGCATAAAATCATCTTATTATATTTGTTCTTTTCAATTCTTATTGATTTTTTCTGTCAAGGATTTTATTTTGGAGATAGGATCAGTCAGACAAAAACTCAACAACAACCACTTGACATAGTCTTTATAATTTCTATCAATTACTACTTCATCCAGATATCTATCCAGAATTTCCCTGTTATCAATAGCCAATGTGAAAGAAATTTCCGGAAAACCATACATAACTTTTGCCAATTTAAGAGAGCCGGCAAGGAAATTCCCGAAATCCTGCCTGCACCTTGATTCATACTTCTTAAGTTTACTAAGTTTTAAGTCATAATTCACAAGATCAGAAACAACTTCTGCAGCAAGCTGCCCGGACCGGATGGCATAAGCCATGCCCTCTCCTGTAAAGGCATCAACAAAACCCGCGGCATCCCCACTGAGAAGAAGCCTTGAATTTACTGTTGCTCTTTTAATCCCGCCTATCGGGATAATGTGAGAATGGATAAGATATTCCCCTGAAAAGCCATTTTCCTGAAGAAATTTTTGCATTACCACTTTCGAATGCTCAAGATACTGGGCCGTTCCAGCGACCCCTACGGAGTAGTATCCTGCATGAGGAAAAATCCAGCCATACCCCCCTCTGGCAATCCCGAAGTGAATATCTATGGTACCTGGAAAGCGGCTCATTATTGCCCTATCCTCGTCAGGTATCTCTGATACGAGACCCAGGCAATATTCCGTTCTTTTATCTCCTGACCTTACTTTGTATTTAAGAGATCCACTTGAGCCTTCCGCAATAAGCACAAATCTCCCCAGATAAGTGTTATCCGTGGTTCTGACCTCTACGCAATCTTCTTTTTCAATGCAGTCCAGAACCTTTTCTCCTGTACGAATTTTAATTCCAGTCTCTCTGGCTTTTTCAAGCAAAAAATTGTCAAAGACTATTCTGGAAATTAATACTGCTAAATTCCCTTCCTTCCCACCTTCTAAAAAATCATTCATGAAGTGAGCCCTTACCCTCGAGATATTTCTCTCAACTACAGATTCTGGGAGCTTGAAATCCAGGCATGATAAAGCATAGGAAGAAAGAGTCCCTCCGCAGGGTTTGTACCTTGGGAAATTTTCTTTCTCTAGCAGGAGGGTTGAAAGCCCCTTTTTTCCAGCTGTTCTGCCTGCTGATGCTCCTGAAGGCCCTCCACCTATTATGATTAGATCAAACATGTTAAGACACCTGCTTAATTTATATGAGCTTAAAGTTTAAAAGGCACCACCAGAGATAATCCTTATAATTAAGCCTGAAATCCATAACATCAAGGAATTTATTAGACATTTTTTCATTGGAATTAAGAATCTTGAACGCCCTATCAGGAAAACGATGCACTATCTTGGAAAAAATAAGAGAGTACTTAAGGTGAATCCCGAACTCGGCCTGACAGAAGGACTCATACTTTTTCAAGTCTTTAGGATCTCCATCATTTAGGCAAATTCCTGCAATTACTTCAGCAGCAAACTGTCCTGAGATAATAGCATAGGCTAACCCTTCACCTGAGTAAGAATCCACAAATCCGGCAGCATCTCCACTCAGGAGAACTCTAGAACCAGTAATTTTCCTTTTAATTCCACCTGCTGGAATCTTATGTCCGTGCAGTTTATAATCCCCGTTAAAACCGTTTTTTCTTAGGAAATTAATCATTGACTCTTTCGGATGTGGAAAATCCCTAGCAACCCCCCCTATTCCGACAGAATAGTAGGTTTTGTGAGGAAAAACCCAGCCGTATCCACCACTAACAACCCCAAAATGCAGTTCCACGGTGTTTCCCAGACGTTCTTCAATTTCGCTCTCCTCAGCAGGAATTTCAGTAACTATACATATCCCATACTCTTCCTTGGTATCGGCAGGTCGCACGCATGTTTTAACTAGCCCATGGGCTCCTTCTGCAACGATTGCAAATTTTGCCTGGTATACTTTCTGTTCAGTTTCTACCTCAACACAGTCGGACATTTCCCTGCAGCAAAGAACTCTTTCCCCTGTATGGGCTTCAATCCCTGTTTCTTTTGCCTTTTCGAGAAGGAGATTATCAAATTTATCTCTGGAAACAAGAGCAGACATTCGGTGATCTTTGTGTGCTTTGATTAACTTGTCCTTAAAAATAATATTTGCTCCTGTAATCTCCCATTCAATAATGTCCATAGGGAGCTTGAAATCGAGATAAGAAATCGCATGTTCAGAAAGCGCTCCTCCACATGGCTTGTATCGTGGGAATTCTTCTTTCTCAAGCAGCAATGTATTCAGTCCTAGTTTCCCTGCCCTTCTTCCGGCCGAGGCTCCGGAAGGACCACCACCTACAATAATTAAGTCATACATAGGCATCCCAACTTAACAGAAAGATATCAATAAATAATCGTTACAAACAACACTTTAACATTTTTAGAAAAATACATTATTGTTTTACATTATCTAGAACTCTTTAAATAATGAAGAGTTGTCGTGATCTTAGGTGGTTGAATTTTTGCCGCATTTACTTACCTTCTCGCCTATATATGTTTTTCGAAAATTTCAACTTATCAGTAAAAGGCTCTCAAATTAGCTCCGAAAATCGGCATTCTAATTTGATAGGCACTTCTCAAAGTAAGATCAATCCGTTCAAAATATCAGTTCATGCCAAAAA
>JADGNM010000384.1 GCA_017883485.1 Methanosarcina sp. | reverse complement strand
AGCCAACAATTAATGGAAACTAATTCAGATAAATATGCTCATTGAATCTTATGGAAGATGGCTATTGATGTTGTTTTACCCAGGCTGAATAGTTACAAACTTTTATTGATATGGAAGTAAAAACTGGTTTTGGGATGAGCTCAATATGAAAAATACGATGTATAACATATTTACTTATGAAGCACTTCAGAAAGCGCCTCCGATATCCGAATAATAAACATCTTAACTTGAATTTCATCTGATTTTTTTGATTTTTCTGATAAATAAGAAAAGAATATATATTTGGAAAACTCTTATTGTTATGAGGATTCAAATGACTAAAAAGAAAATCATTAGTGAAGTGTGTAGCCCTGAGGGGTCACAATGCGGATGCAGCCCGGGTTCTGGATGCAAGGTCGAGGCAGTTCTTAGTATTGATGAAAGAGGACAGATGGTACTTCCGAAAGATGTGCGGGAAAAAGCTGGTATCAATACCGGTAGTAAGCTCGCCTTGATCAGTTGGGAAAAAGAAGGTAGTATCTGCTGCCTCGCTCTTATAAAGGCCGAGAGTCTAAGCGGAATGGTAAAAGAAGTGCTTGACCCGCTGATGAAGGATAACGATTGAAGAAAGGAAGTAGAGGAGTGGAGTCAAATGGACAATATCGAGACTGCTGGTTACATAGACGATAATAAGACTACTGGTTCATCGTGCTCATGCACACAAAAAACGGATGCACAGTCACGCAGCTCTTTGACTGATAATATTTCGAGATTTGCTGCAATCCCTACGATAAAAAGTACACCTACGTTCGAGATTCGTACAACCACAGGTACACTCACGTTCGCCAATCGGCTAGATCACTTCCTTGCCCGGTGGGGTGTTAACCGGATGGGACATATTGTAAAACCTGGCCTTTATCGGCTCGGGAACCCGACACCGGATTCACTGGTTTTCGTCTCGGCAAACTATACTCTGAGTTTTGATGCTGTTCGCACCTCGCTTGAGGGCAATGATTGTTATATCCTTGTCCTGGACACAAAGGGAATTAATGTATGGTGCGCTGCAGGTAAGGGTACATTCGGGACAGCAGAACTTGTGCATCGTATAGTATATTCAGGACTTGCCAATATTGTCCGGCACCGCACCCTCATTCTGCCACAACTCTCAGCTCCTGGAATTTCTGCGCACGAAGTAAAACGCCTCTCCGGTTTTTCGGTGGAATATGGTCCTGTCCGTGCCAGCGACCTTCCCGAATATATCAAAACACGGAAGGCGACGCCTGAAATGCGCAGAGTCCAATTCCCAATGAAAGATAGGCTAGTGCTCACCCCTGTGGAACTTGTTCATATAATACTGCCGACAATCGCTGGTACTGTTATTCTCTATTTCCTTGCAGGCCCACTTGCATCCCTCGCTGCAGTCACAACAACCCTTGCGGGAACCGTATTCTTCCCCGTTTTACTTCCATTTATCCCTACTCATGACTTCAGTACAAAAGGGCTAATTCTGGGAGAGATCGTTGCTATTCCCTTTGCAGTTTCCTTTGCGGCAAATTCTGCAATGCCCTTTTGGGAGAATGCTCTGATATCACTGACCTTACTTTTGATTATTCCAGCCTTGACAGCATACTTAGCCCTTAACTTTACTGGATGTACAACCTTTACTTCAAGGACTGGGGTCAAGAAGGAAATCTTCAGATATGTGCCTTTCATGGCACTTATGGCAGTTTCTGGAATTGTACTCTCAATTCTACTGGGGGTAATCGGGCTAATGAAGGTGATCTGAATGTTTAATTCTTATCTTGAGAACACGCTCAAATATCATCCAGACTGCCGCCGCTGCACGCAGGTCTGTCCCCATGGAGTTTTTGCCGAAGGAAAAGAACATGCTGAACTCATACAGCCATCTGCATGTATGGAATGTGGAGCATGTGCCCTGAATTGCCCTGTCCAGGCAATCGAAGTACAGAGCGGTGTCGGTTGCGCATGGGCAATGATTAACGCAGCACTCAAAGGTAAAAGTCTGGATAGTGGCGAATGTGGCTGTGGAGGAGAAACTGGTTCTTGCTGTGGTGGGAGTGCAGAGAAAACATCTTGTAGCGGAGAGCGGTAAAATATCCGCATCAGAGCACAGATTTCCTAACAAAATATGAAGTAGTTTAAACGAAACCTCTCCTCCTGACCATGCCAGATAACAGCTATTGGACAGTAGGAGACTTAAAGGGGCAGCCTGGAAAACAGGTATGCGCCTGAAGGATAAAAAGGGGCTGAAGAGTAGAAAGCCTGAAAAAAGAGAAACAGGTGAGAAACATTTTGAAAGTTGTTGCATTTAACGGAAGCCCGCGAAAGGGCGGAAACACAACCTCTCTTATTAGGTATGTCCTTAAAGAACTTGAGAAAGAAGGGATAGAAACCGAAACCGTACAGATAGGCGGAAAAAGCATACATGACTGTATTGCCTGCGGTAAATGCTTTGAAAACAAAGATAAAAAGTGTGTTATTGACAATGATATTGTCAATGAGTGTATCGAAAAGATGCTTGAAGCCGACGGTATAATTCTTGCCCAGAATATGGCGTGGCTTCTGAGAAAGCTCAGTGCATAATCTAACTGATGCTTAATAATTTATTAGTGTTTACTCAGTCCAAATTGCAACTTTTGAGACTTTGCAGTTTTTGAGACTTTTGTCTCAAAGAAAGAGGCAACCTTAATTTTTTATTCAGGAAAATGAGTTTCAAATTATAAAATTTGGGGGAATGATATGAGAGTCTTATACATTTGCTCATACCCGGAGCCAAAATCATTTACTCTGCCCTGAAAGATACAGCCCTTGTTGCTCTGAAGGAAAAAGACAACGTTTTTTCCGCATATTTCCGCGTTTTCCTGGTTATAAACACTTGATTGAATTTTTCCTTGCCTCCCGAACTTCTCGAAATCCAAATACAAAAATAACCGTAATGTTGATTGGTTATCATGCGCAATGATAATGATATGGTAATAGGTACAAAATCACAGGAAAAAAAGAAAGTTCTCTTTCTATGCACCCACAATTCAGCCAGGTCCCAGATGGCTGAAGGTCTTTTAAGAGCTATGTATGGAGATCGATACGAGGCTTACAGCGCTGGCGTCGAGGCCACAACTGTTAATCCTCTCGCAGTTATAGCCATGAAGGAAATCGGTATCGATATCTCCGGTCAGCACTCCAAAGCTTCCCAGGAACTTCAG
>JADGNM010000383.1 GCA_017883485.1 Methanosarcina sp. | reverse complement strand
TTAACCGACCACGGCATCATTACTGCTCCCCAGAAAGGATGAGGAGTCCCGTATTCGCTATAGTTCCATGCGTTCTGAAAATCGTCTATCGTCCAAGTTACTGTCCCATCTGGGTTGGTCACACGTTTCTGGTCTCTGACCCAAGGGTCAATGAAGTAAACCTCACTTTTAGTATTATTGTACCCGACAATTACACGGTAATGCCCTGAGTCATCGGTTGGGGCGTACTTCATGAGCAGTACAACTGGAATATCTTCTGCAACAAGTGCTTCAAGTCCAGACAACCAGAATGTATCATTGGAATAGGAGAAGGAAGCGTAGCCTAGAGGTCTTTTTTGAAAACCAGCAGTTGGAGCATCATGCGGGAAGTAATTTCCTTGCGCTGCACTCAGATGACTGAACTGACCTGCCCGCACCATGTCCCACGTATATGTTCCAATCGATGAAGTTCGTGCTACGTCTGCTATGGACTTCTGGTTTATGTCCGCTCCCCAGAAGTTAAACATGGTTTCAAGTGCAGCATCACCGCACATCAGAGCATTCATTTGTTTATACTGCGTTACATTAGTTATATTGTGAGCACTCGGCAGAGAAGCACCCCCGACAAGACTGAAACATAAGATTAACAGAACCGAAACCGAAAGAATATTGACACGTTTTTTACAATTCATACTTTCACCTATTGGTTATTTTTCTTAAACTGAATGTTGAATTCTCATGCTTAGTTAAAGCATTTTCCCTTAGAGAAGACAGGTTTTCAACGAAAATTAGGATAGGACAGGCGTTGGTCGGAACTTAACATAATAATGACTATACTGAGCATAAAAATAATTAGATGTCTATATAAGCTTTAAAATACATATATTCCTTGGATAAATCGTTAGGTGTGCAACAATTCCAGCAAAGGTGTCGAAGCTCCTCTCGCCACCTGCTACAAAATAGTTTTCAGTGAATAGGTGATTTTATCAGATGTTAGAAACTCCGCAGGAAAGGGTGAAATTATTGAAAGCTGGCATTGACGGCAAAACAATAGAAAAACTCTATCTAATTTTTAACAATTTTAAGATAGTGCCCACCCCTCTGCTTTTTGAATTGGTTGAAATTAACACAGGGGAAGCCCAAGAATTCTGCCAGAAGCCAGGAGGAAAATGACCACCATCAATATACAAAAAGAACTGCATAACATGGATAATAAAATATTACGAGATTTGGGCTATACATTGATAAGAAGTGTCTGGAGTAAAAAAGTTGAAATGCCACTGATAAGAAGTGAAATCGAGAAACTCCAGCTATTAAAGATTCCTAACATCGAAATTGTATTAGATTAACAGCACTTCATCGAGAAACGAAGTAATGTGGGTAATTTAGTGGGAAACAGCTGCTTCTTTCCGCTCGGTTTCCAGTTGAGTAATTATCTTATTAAAATCGACCTTGAGTGAGTATATTTTATATGGTCTGCCTTTTCCTGGCTTTTTATCATCCTTTTCGTTTATCCATTCTCGTTCCTTTAACAGCCTCATTACAATACTGACTTCAGGCTGACTTCTGCTATTCTCTTTTTCTGAGAATGGAGTATACTTTATATATAACCAAAAAAGAATCTATTTTATAGGGATATTTAATCCCGTGAGGAGGTTTAAAAATGAAAAAAACGATAGTATTGCCGATAGTGTTGTGCATTGTGCTGTTCCTTTTCCTGTTACCCTCAGCAATGTCAGCACCAGGCTCACAGAACAGTTCTACGGCAAAAATGTTCGCAGATGCAAGGCAAGTCACTGAAAAGTACCATAATGTTAGCGTAGCGGAGGCAGACGGGTATGTTCCTCTTGGAGGATGTGTGCAAAGTCCAGCAGGGGTTATGGGAATCCATTATGCAAATTCCAGCATGTTTGGAATACAGCCACCCGTTGAAACTAAACCGCCGATACTGCTCTATGTGAATTCGCCTGATAGTGGAAAGAGGCTTGTGGGTGCCGAATATTTTGCACCTGCACTTATGAAACTGAGTGATGGAACTGTAAAGACATGGGTTGGAGAACCCGAAAATCAATCGGATTTGCCACCACGACAGGGCACAGACTGGAATTGGCTGCCGAGTCCTTTGCTGTTTGGCAGACCGTTGGATGGTCCGATGGCAGGACATGAACCTGGAATGATATGGCATTACGACCTGCATGTCTGGCTATGGCAGGGAAATCCGAGTGGAATCTTTGCAGCATTCAATCCGACAGTCAAATGTGGGTAAAGTTTTCTCTTTTTCTTTTCTTTTTTAGGTTTATAAATTATTTTGAAATTATTATCTTTTATATGGAACTTTTCTGTAAAAGAGAAGTCATTTCCTCAATTCCTTCAACCTTTCAATCCTTTCCTGCGACTCGTCAATCGTTTTTCTCTGCTGTTTTTCAAGTTGGGAAATTATCTCCTTAAACCCGACCTTGAGCGAATAAATCTTATACGGTCTTCCTTTACCTGGTTTTTTTTCCCGTTCGTTTATCCAGTCACGTTCTTTTAATTGCTTCGTAGCGATGCTTACTTCAGGCTGGCGTAATCTAGCTGACCGTTCAAGCAACGATGTAGCAGAATTGGTATTTTGCATATGAGCCTGTGTCATGGCGACATTTCTGCTCATTCCCAGGGAAATAAGTGGGTCAGCAATTTCCTCCTCTTTCTCGCCAAGTTGCTCATTTTAAGGGTTTTCATATTGACTTCCATAATATATTAGACCATGAGGATACAAAATCAGATTTTTGTTATAAGATTTTTAAATATTTTTATTATCGTACAGACCTTCAAAGGCTCTTAAATCATCTTTTAGCTCTTTATATTGGTTATTTATATATTCTCTAGCTCTTTCACGAATATCATTGTTTCCAATTAAATTTTTAATTACTCGCTTATTCGAATTTCTAAGCTTTACAGCCATCTCTCTGGCATCGTCAGGATGTTGCTTCATTACAAAGGCACCTAAAATCCATAAATAGACCATAGAAAGCCTTGGTGTCTCTTTGAATTTTTTTTCATATGCTTTATTGGCAATTTCTTTTAAATTCTCTACCACATGAGTTGTATCAAATAAATTTTCTTCTTCTGGCATTAATGATGTGTCTATTATCAATCCCATTGGATTACCCAAAAATCCCAACTTTGCCTCTGCAACTTTGATACCTATCTCAAACAATCCAGAACATGAGGCAGATACTGTATCATCACTTAA
>JADGNM010000382.1 GCA_017883485.1 Methanosarcina sp. | reverse complement strand
AAAGCATCATCATTGACCTCATACGCCAAATATTATGTTTGCAGTGAAATCGATGACAGCTATTGGAGTAACTGTCTAATATGACATAGTCATGTTAATGTACTTTAACCTTTATTAATTGCCTTTAAACACTCACGTGCTTCCTTGATTAGATAATTCCTGTGGCTACCCTGGTGAATTCTTGCCGAACGAAGTAACCCTATACTCATGAAAAAAGGCAAAACTTTTGTAACGCTGTCGAAGTCCTTTTCATCTTTACTATATTCCCATAGGAGGTTTCCTATATATGGTTCGGCTTTCCAGTCCCCTCCTTTTTTTAACTCGAAATAGTTCTTAAGTTCTGCAGTGAGAATCCCGAGATCTCTTACAGGATGAGCGTGGGACCAGGAGCTTTCAAAATCAAGCGCATAGGGCTTCCCATTATGAAAGATGTAATTGGAAGGAGTAACATCTCTGTGAACCATGCAGCCATGCTCTCTGTTGAGCCACGAACTGTACCACCACTCTCCGAGCAACTTGTTAAAGGTCTCCCTGGTATCACCATCCAGTTTAAGATGATCCAGAACTTCATGGCAGTTTTTAAATTCATTTACCTTATTGTAGGAGGATATTGTATTTTCGTGAAGCTGTCGGAGCATATGCGCTACTGCAGCAAGCCGCTCATAGAGTTTTTCTTCGTATTTTATATACCAGCCCAAAGATTTCCCGGGGATATATTCGGTTACAAGCACATAGTTAAAATTTTTATCGATAGCAAGAGGCTTTGCGACGTTTATTATGGAACCCGCTTTCTCAAGGTTCCGATATTCGTTCATCATGCCTTTGTAGGGGTTATAATCTTTCAGCCGGCCTGTGGGTTCGGCAAAGAACTTTGCCATTACGCTGAGGTGTTCACCCTCGAATTGATACTTGCAGACGGTATGGGAGGAGTTGTGTTTAAAGACTTCAACCAAACAATGCTTATTCCGAATCCTATGCCCTACAACTTTATGAACAAGCCAGTCCCTGAAAGGATCTCCAGGGCTTAAAGTATTAATATAGCGATATGCCACCTCAGACTACTCCGTTTCAAGAACAAATTTCCAATTACATCTTATGTCCACCAGCCATGTTGTATACTTAAATGTTTTATAATAAATAGGCCGATTTCATTTTCTGGTTCCATAATACTGGCATAGTATACTATAGCCTCTATATATATTATATTGTTTGCGTTTAACCGCAAGAATTTTATACACTTCTCTCAAATTCAGGTCCACCTACGTCAGCCGTATTATTATATCCTCTCTGTTCCCAGTATCCTCTATAAGGCAAGTTACTCAGCTCAATCCTTACGATCCACTTTGCCCATTTGTACCCATACTTGCTTTCGGCTACAAGCTGGAGTGGAAAACCTCTATCTTGAGGCAGGGTTACATCGTTGAGCCTGTATGCAAGGATAATGTTATTTTTTAACAGATAATCCCGGTCAAGCGACGTAGAATATCCGTCAGCACTGTAAAAAATAACTGTTGTGGCATTATCAATAGTTCCGGTTTCGTTAAGAAGGTCAGCCATTTTTACTCCTGTCCATTTTGCAGTATATCTCCAGCCTTCCACGCAGTTGAGGTCCACAACTTTTGATGTCTCAGGCAGCTCAATTATTTCTTCATAAGTGAAATTTCTGGGATTTTTTACAAGACCATTGACCTGCAGCCTGTAACTCTCTCTGTCAATATATTGAATTCCCTTTATATCTCTAGTTTGCTGCTCTGCAATGGGGGTCAGTGATTTGCCCTGGTAAGAAAGATTTTCGGTCTGGTTGCCATAGACACCTGGTCCTTTTTTCTCTGAAATACAACCTGAAGTAATGACAAAAATGATTGAAACGATAAGGAATAAATGGATTGGTTTCATGTTTATTTGCCCCTCACTCTTTTATTACCCACAACTCTTATTCTTTCAATTCTTTCTTATTACCTTCTAATAGATTGCGTCTAGAAGTACAGATAGCCCATTGTTATCCGATTGATATTTTAAAAGGCCAATTAATTTTTGAAAGCCCAAACATCAGTAGATACCTTTATTCTCTTAAAACTTTAGTTCTATATAGAATATTAAATTCTCATTTAAATAAGCCTGTCGATATTCGATTTATCCAGTATCGCGTTGCTAAGCAGCACTCCAAAAATTTTCTGGATCCTTTCCCTATTCTTAGGACGTCGGTTTAAAGCCGCCTGCTCAAATAAATATTTAAATTCTTGCACTGTTACTTTATATTAGCTTATTATTTTGAGGAAGATATAATGAAAGCCGCTAAAACAACCGAAAAAGCAATTAAGGTTGTCCTGGAGAAGTTTGCCGAGAGCAATGAAAAGCAAGACATGAAAACTGCACTGTCCTCATTTCGCGAGATCCCTATGTAATCATATACGATACAAGTGCCGACGAAAAGCGTATAGGGTTGAAAGAAATCAAAGCCCTGTTTGTGCATGACTGGTCTCAAATCGAAGGTCTCAAATCGAGGGTCCGGCTCTTGAGTACATCTGGGCTGCCATTTTGGCGTGTGATAAAATGCATGGGCGGCTATTGATGCCGTTTTCGAGGCTATGGTCAACGGGCAGAACCTTAACTTCTCATCCATGGTCACAAAGGTGCTGGAGAAAAGAGGGGACAAATGGCTCATAGTACACCGCATTTTTCTTTCCCTGATGGAAGTCAAATATTTGATTAAATAATCCACTAATGGCTAAAAAGATAACATTAAATCCTATATTTCTTTGTTGAATTTTCCAGGTGTGATATCTTAGCTCAGAGCTCCAGATGTTACAAATTTTATTTAGATATCAATCTGCTGGAGTTGCATAAGGTCTGTTTAGGAAAATTAGTTTTAAGGAAATAGTACTTGCAAACGTTGCAACAGTAGCAGCACTAAACCAAGAATTATAATAAAGAGGACTATATGCATCAATACTCCAGTAACCACATCAGGGTTTACATAATCCTTATCTAAAAATGGAAATTTTCGTCTCAAAGCTGAGAGATAATTCTCAAGAAAGCCTGCCATAGTCATATAATAAATTCTCTCATATATATAGAATTATAGTTTTGAGTAACCGCAACTCTTCCGGGAGTAGCTGATTTGAGTCTTTTAAATATCTATTTATTCTTACGTTAAACTTTCACATTCACCTACAAAGTATATTGCTTGCGAACATATTTTGTTACTATTCAGCCTACTTGAAA
>JADGNM010000381.1 GCA_017883485.1 Methanosarcina sp. | reverse complement strand
TTCCGCGCTTTCCGCGGTTTAAAGCGTGTTCAACACCAATACTTCCTTAATTCAAACTTGAAATTTATTTTATGATAAACATTGGAATCAATGCACTAGTGGTGGCGCAGATCTCTTGTCACATTTGCACATCTACCTTAACGGCCAACTAGCCGCTACCGGTACATCAGTTAAACTTGGCAACCTACAGCCTGGCAACGCAAACTCAATCCCTGTAGTAATAACATACTCCTATGACAACCTCATAGTACCACAAAACAGCGAACAGGGTCAGACGATTAGGTACAATGTTAAATATTCGTTGATTCAGTCAGTAAAAATGCCAGCAAATGTAACCATAAATCCATAGTTGTAAGGAAAATTAGTCATGTTGTGGAATTTTGTCGGATGATGATCCGGCATTCCACACCTAATCAAAGTTAGTATGATGATATATTTGTATTTAGTTAACGGTTTTAATTGAGGCTTTGAGAACCTAGTTACCAAAACCTCCTTCATAGTTTTTTTAGTTCCAGGTGCTTCAGTTGCCTTTTGATTAATCAATGTTTGTAGAAAAAGTTTCCCTTTACACCGCTTGTTAGTAATAACGACTCTTACAATGATTCACATTGTATTCTCATTGGAATCCTTACCCTAGCAAATTATCGAAAGGACAGTATTCAAGTAATTCAATCCATAACCTCTTGTCGCACTTCTTCATATTCTTTTCCCTAGGGCATCTCTTATTTCTTTGACTGTTACAGCTCCTGGCGTTCCTTTCATACTGTGGGGTGGCCAGTTCCCTGATTTTATCTCCTCAGAGTTTTCATCGTGCTCATCTTCCAGAAGCAGGATAATCTTTATGTCATCTGGAACATCATCCACCATCTTTGCTCCGCAGGCATCGAGTTCTTTTAAGGCTTCTTTTCCCTTTTCTTCCTCAAAAGGGACAGTACAGCCCTTTATTATATTTGTCCGAAAGCCCCTTTCAAGAAAGCCCAGGACGTTATGATAAATACAGACTTCCTCAACCAGGCCTGTTACGAACACTTCATCGATTCCCAGTTCCGCGACTTTCAATTCGAGTTCGGGATTGGTAAAGGCACTGAAGTGGTCCTTAGGAAGCCTGAAAACACTGATTGTGCTCTCACTTACTACCTTTTCTACGAGCCCGGCTATTCTATAAACAATTGTCTTACCCAATGGGGCTACAAGCTTTCCTTGATATATCTGTCCATTGTGTTCATATTCCTCAAATACGAAATCATTTGTCATATCTATGATAACCAGGGCTTTCAAAGTTTCACCTTCTTCTTTGGTCCCATTCATGTTCATCTTTCATCGATTGTATCTCTAATTTATTGCACGAATCAGCATAAACCTGTTTCTTGATAATTTGCCGGTAGCTCTTTTTTGAATTCTCTTCCCAAACACCGTAAATATATCAGCCTGTTGAAATTACTCAGGCTTAATCGAGGCTGGAAAACCTAAGATTGTCATTTGATATCGACGAAATTACCCCAATCCTCGTTTTCCATCCAAAAAGAATTTCCGCCCAACCTCTGCCCATCGTAGCCATTTGCCAGAGCTTGATTGAGTTTTTCGCCCCAGCCATTTAAAGTTCTCTCTGAATTGAAAACACCTTCTTTTACACCAATAATTGCACGGAATAATTTCAATTTGTCCCTTCTCCAGACAAACATCAAAATCAGGAATAACCCTTCTCAAGGCTTCTATTGCCTCTTCCACTTCCAGAGCTTGGGATGTGACCCAGAAGCAAAGTTCGTTATTTTCCAACCCTGCTTTGAAATAGGGAATAAGTGTCTCCATCAAATCTTCTTTTGTTTGATAAAATTGGCAGAAGTGCGTTCCCCAGGGCACGTCTTCAATAATATCGTTTTTGAGACGCGAGAACCTTTCTGAAATCCTTGCCAAATTAAGCAGAATATATGCCGCGATACTTTTAAAAAATGGATCGATCTGCCTAGTAATTAAATATAATACCATATATAAAATCTTCCTCATATTAATGTTTTTTACTTTAGCATTCTTACAGAATTCAAGCCAAAAAGCTATCTTTGCATAAAACCCGTGAAAAGAGATCTTGGAAGTATGCAGAAAATTCCTGAAAAGGTTCCACTTGAGTATTCATGCCTTGGTGATATACTCGTACTTTACACTCGCCTGAGTTATTTTTGGAACCTGCCCCCACATGCCTATATATTCGCCCTGGATCACAAGTGCGCCTTTTATTCCCGGAATCCCTTTCACGGCTTTAAAAGAAGCCGCAACTGACTCCTTCCCGATACCGACTTCATTTCCAAGGGCCGTTGCGGCCGCATCCGCAAGAGCCACGTCATCCGAAAAAATAATTGCTGCATCCGCCATCCCGAAACTTATTGAAGGGCCAACTGTTCCTGCCGAGGTGCATACGCCGGTAATCGAGTCCCGGGGCTCGAAAACCAGTCCCAGGTTTTTGATAGGAGACTGCCCGGCATAGATCCCAACCACAATAGGCCGGTCGTTAATTAGTGCGATATCCCCGCCGTTATCAACGATAGCATACTTTGCACCGGCTTCTATCATAGCTTCCACTGCAAGGGCAGAGATTGTGCCTGCAACTGCACTCATTGGCCCTATTCCCATTGTATTTCCTGCTTTTATCATTCTTCTTACAACTTCAGGAGCAATTTTCGGACATTCATAGGGTTCGAGGGTAAGCTGAAAATAAGGGTCCGAAAGAATAAACATCTCAAGGACTGCCCTGTGAATCCTGATCGCCTCTTTTGCGGCTTCGATATGGGCCTGGTAGTCGCCTGCGATCGTAACTATTGTTTCCTTAAGCTGGAAATGTTCTTTAATCGGGATTTTTGCATTTTCGTTTGTGTGATCTGCGGAATCTGGCATATTGATTCACTCAGGATGTTATTGTTTAATAAAGAAACTCTTTTCGGATCTGACTCAGGAGTAAATAGATTTCGACCCTGTAGAAATACTCCGAAAAGAGGATCTTCACCAATTTGAACTAAATAGCCTGGTATACTCTTTCTTATTTAGTTTCAGTTTCATGCACCCGATTCAAATGGACTTTCGATATACAGAAAATCAATATGGTTTTATAAGAAAAACGTCTATATTATATCATGCCAGATATCACATACTTAGGAATAGCTAAAAAATAACTTCATGTTTTAACTTTGGGAATTGCTTTATAATTCCATTTCCCCAAATAATCATCAAAGACAATTTTCATATT
>JADGNM010000380.1 GCA_017883485.1 Methanosarcina sp. | reverse complement strand
GTCTTGTCATAGAACACTAAACAATTCCAAGATAACGGCGGGCGGCCCTTGCATACCCCATCCTTTAGGTTGGGGTGGCCGCCCGCAATTTGATTTTCTACGTTGAATCAAAATAGGATAATCTCCTTCCGAAGGTGTTAACTTATGGCAGATGATGTCAAGGTATTAGGTATGCCTGCTGCGTCCGGGCGTTGGCTCATGGTATTGGTGGGCCTAGTAATCCAGCTTTGTCTGGGTGCTATTTATGCATACGGCGTTGTGAGAGTTCCAATTACAGCTTACTTTAAGACTCTCGGTTTAAATCCGACAGCAATGGACATGACTTGGCCATTTATAACATTTCTCTTATTCTTTGCTTTTACTATGCCTCTGGCAGGTCCTTACATTCAGAAAGTGGGGCCCAAGAAGGTGTCCATGATTGGAGGAGACTTGTTGGAATCGGCTGGTTAGCAGCATCTTTTGCTACTTCCCCATTAATGCTAGTTCCATTGTATGGTATCATTGGTGGAATTGGTGTAGGGATAGCTTACGGATGTCCAATCGCAGTCTCTGCTGCCTGGTTCCCAGATAAACGTGGTCTCGCTGTAGGGCTTACTGTATTAGGCTTTGGATTCTCTTCGGCAATAATCACGCAGATAAATAAATTCCTGCTCGACGGCGGAATGGGCATAATGTCTGTCTTGAAGACATTCGGTATCGCTTTCTTCATCATTACAATTGTATTGTCATTGTTTCTAGCGTTCCCGCCAGCGGGATGGTGCCCAACAGGATGGAAGCCACCGGCTCTAAAACCAGGAGCTGCTCCAGGTGCTAACCTCACTCGAGCTGAGATGACAAAGACCAAAACATTCTACGGCCTGTGGATATGCTATACTATCGGATCGTTGGCTGGACTTACAGCTATCGGAATTGCAGGACCTGTCGATCAAGATATGCTGAAAGGCGCTGGCTTAGATGTACCTACAGCAACGGCACTGATTACAAGCCTGATATTTCCCTTTGCTCTGGCTAACGGCTTTGGCAGACCAGTATTCGGTACTCTATCAGACAAGCTGAATCCAAAAAACACAGCCTTGATAACATATGTGCTCATCATTGCAGCGTGCTTGCTGTTATACACGAATTATGCCTCTCAAACAGCCTACATGGTCGGCTTCTTCGTTCTATGGGGCTGTCTTGGCGGCTGGCTGGCAATTGCACCAGCTGCAACAGCAAGCTATTTCGGAACCAAGGACTACGCCAAGAACTACGGACTGGTCTATACAGCGTACGGAGTCGGGGCAGTGATAGGCGGCATAGTATCAGCACAGGCCAAAGATCTCCTGGGTGCTTACCAGCCATTCTTCCTGATAGTAGCCGTTCTAGCAGTATTAGGAATGGTCTCGGCCGTTATTCTGATGAAACCACCTGAAGTAGGTGCCTCCAAGACCTAACTTCAAGAGAAACGAAAAGAGTTCGATTTAACTCTTTTTCGTTCTTTTTCTTTTTTGACTCTTTATACGCGACTTTTTCTCCTTTTTTGCCTCTACGAAACTGCTCTACTATCATTCCCAATAAATCCTGTACAGACTAACGTTTTAGTCGTTTCCTAACAGTTACAAATACCCGTATTTTCGGGTGTGTCTCTCCATTAACAACCATAAGAATAACATGAGAAAACCGATGAAGTCTAACATCATTACTCTCTTCCTTCCATATCGATTGGGGAGAAAGGTAAGCAAAAATAATCCCATCGAGCGTTACCAGGTTCTTTGAGATGTATATTATCCTTATATAAGATAAAATCAAATAATGTATTACTTTTAAAACGGGGTCAAGCGATAGTACTTCAACAAAAATTTAGGAGTAAAATTATGCCAGATGATGAATACATGCTATTTTGCTGCAACGACGTAGAACACCCATGTGAGTTCCGTGTTCAGGCAAAGACGAAGGAAGAAACTATGGAACATGCCAAGGCCCATATGGCCATGGAGCACGGCATGGAGGAGATTCCCAAGGAGACGGAACGCAAGATGGAGGAATCGATAAAACCTGTGAAGGTCAAGGAGTGAAACGGAGATCAATACTTTATATTTCGGTCAGATTCGTTGTGCAGCAATGCATTTCTAACCAGGAATCTCCGAGGGATGGACGACGGTAAGGCAGCTAGGAAAAAAGCAACCCTCAGCCCGAACACTTCGATAGAATCAGGCTAGAAGGATTGAAACAAAGATAATTCAGGCTTGCTGGACACGACAAAAAGGATTTTTGCATCAATTCTTAAGTGATTACTAAAAAACGACCGGCTTCGTATTTTTAATTTGAAACTTACGCAGTTGCCTGCTTTGCAGGTAACTTTCTAATTTCATTAGAGCATTAAATGGTTTTTGTAAAATGTTTTATACTTTTCTTTATGCTCCCGTTTGTATTAAATCATCTAATGTTTTTATTAATCATTAGATTCGGAAGATCTTGACGAAATGATACTTTTTTAGATGAACTCCCGTTCCGCTGGATGGAGCGTTTAACAATTAAAATGCTAATAGTCAGTTTCATGATTTTAACTGATCTTGTTTTCTTTAAGTTTGTTAACCAGTTAAATACTTTAATCCATTTCAATTCGAGATTCTTCGTGCTGGAATATAGCCTGTCAAGCAGAACAAATTCCGGTTCTAAAAAAAATCACTTTATTCTTCTTTGTCCAAAGGGTCAGAGAATAATCATTTTTCACTTTTCATCTGCTTCTATATCGTAAATTCTATATAATTATTAGCGATTACTAGTCCTGCGAGAGGCGAAAAAGAAACCTCAAAAACGGCAGATTGTCTTTATGTATCTTTATTAGATGTTTAGGATATATTTCTCGGTTTAACGAAGGAGGATTGGATTTAATGAGTCAAGACGTTAAAGATATTATGAGCGTTCGTGATGTAAAAATCTCGGATCTAACCGCAAACCCTGCCCCCTGGGTTTAATGGGTTTCGGTATGACCACTGTGCTTTTGAATATACACAACGCAGGCTACTATGGGATGAACTCAATGATCCTTGCAATGGGCATATTCTACGGCGGGTTAGCTCAGGTTATTGCAGGGATCGAGGAATGGAAAAAAGGTAATACTTTCGGAGCTACAGCTTTTACCTCATACGGGCTTTTCTGGCTTACTGTGGTAGGACTTCTCATGATCCCGAAGTCTGCAGAATATTCAGTATTTGCTACAGATCCACTTGCCTTGGCTGCATTCTTCTTTATGTGGGGGCTTTTCACCCT